>NZ_JBHUUX010000026.1:0-75613 GCF_042670845.1 Promicromonospora sp. NPDC057138
GTCCGGCTCTCCCTGGTGACCCCTGGGAGAGCCGGACAGGCGCTCTACTTCGCGGATCCCTTCGCGGATCTGCTCACCGAATAAAAAGTTGCGGAGTGAGTGCTCACTCATTTAGCGTCGTCGGCATGCACACCACACGACGGCGGGCCGCCCCCATGGCGCCCGATGACCGCAAGGCGGCCATCGTCGACTCCGTCCTCCCGCTGGTCGCGGAGCGGGGCAACGACGTCACCTCGCGCGAGCTGGCGCAGGCCGCCGGCGTCGCGGAGGGCACCCTGTTCCGGGCGTTCGGCGACAAGACCGCGCTGGTGGGCGCCGTCGCCGCGGAGGGGCTGCAGAGGGCGGCCCAGCCCGAGGAGATCCTCGAGGAGCTCACCGGCATCGACACGAGCCTCCCGCTGGAGCGCCGGCTGGAGCTCGTGATCGAGCTGGGCCGCGCGCGCACCGCTGACGTCATGCGGTGGATGACGGTGCTGCGCCAGCTGCATGGCGGTATGCCGCCGTCCGACGACGAGGCCACGCGACGGAGGATGAGCGAGTTCCGCAACGAGTTCATGGCCCGGCGCGCGCGGCAGCACGAGGCTAGCGTCAGAGGTATCACCGCGATCCTGACGCCCGACCTGCACCGCCTGCGCGTCCCGGTCGCGGTCGCTGTCGCTCTCGTCGAGTCGGCGATCGCGGGCACGCACTCGCGGCTCGACAGCCTCCAGCCGGAGATCCCCGCCGACGTCCTGGCCGACGCCATCGTGAACGGGCTCGCCGGTCACGAGGAGCCGAGCAGCCCCTGACGAGCGGAGCGGCTCCCGACCCGGTACTCCTGAATGACCCGGTACTCCTGAATCCAGAATCCCCAGAAACTGAATCCCCAGCCCCGAAGGGAACTCCTCAATGCTTGTCACGCTCGCCCGGAAGTATCTGGGCCCGTACCGCTGGGCGGTGGTGGCGGTGCTCGTCCTGCAGCTGGTGCAGACGCTCGCGGCCCTGTATCTGCCCAGCTTGAACGCGGACATCATCGACGAAGGCGTGGTGGTCGGCGACATCGGCCACATCTGGCGCACCGGCGGCTGGATGCTGGTGGTGTCGCTGGGCCAGGTCGTCGCCTCCGTGATCGCCGTCTACTTCGGCGCGCAGGTCGCCACGGCCTTCGGCCGGGACCTGCGGCGCGACCTGTTCCACACCGTGCAGACGTACTCCGCGCGGGAGATGGCGCGGTTCGGCGCGCCGACCCTGATCACGCGCGGCACCAACGACGTCCAGCAGGTCCAGATGACCGTGCTCATGACGTTCACCATCATGGTGATGGCCCCGATCATGCTGGTCGGCGGCGTGATCCTGGCGCTGTCCCAGGACGTCTCGATGTCGGGCCTCCTGCTCGTCATCGTGCCGGTGCTGGCGGCCACCGCCGGCGTCATCGTGTGGCGCATGGTGCCGCACTTCCGGCGCATGCAGAAGCGGATCGACGCCATCAACTCCGTGCTGCGCGAGCAGATCACCGGCCTGCGGGTGGTCCGTGCGTTCGTGCGCGAGCACCGCGAGAAGGAACGCTTCGGCGTGGTGAACGAGGAGCTGTTCGACACCTCGCTGCGCGCCGGCCGCCTCATGGCGCTGGTGTTCCCCGTGGTCATGCTCATCATGAACATGTCGTCCGTGGCGGTGCTGTGGTTCGGCGCGCGCGAGATCGAGGCGGGGGCCATGGAGATCGGCTCCCTGACGGCGTTCCTGAGCTACCTCATGTACATCCTCATGGCCGTGATGATGTCGACGATGATCTTCATGATGATCCCGCGCGCCGCCGTCGCGGCGGAGCGGATCGGGGAGGTCCTGGAGACCGAGTCGTCGGTCGTCGACCCGGAGAATCCGGTGCGGTTGGTCTCGACAGGCTCGACCAGCGGGGCGGACGACGAGGTCTCGACAAGCTCGACCAGCGGAGGAGGCCCGCGCGGCCGGGTCACCTTCGAGGACGTCGAGTTCCGCTACCCGGGCGCCGAGGCGCCGGTGCTGCACGACCTGACCTTCGCCGCCGAGCCGGGCCAGCTCACGGCGATCATCGGCTCGACGGGTGCGGGCAAGTCGACGCTGCTCAACCTGGTGCCGCGCCTGTTCGACGCGACGGGCGGCACGGTCCGCGTCGACGGGATCGACGTGCGCGACGTGACGCAGCGCGACCTCGGCTCCCTGATGGGGCTGGTGCCGCAGAAGGCGTTCCTGTTCACCGGGACCGTCGCGGACAACCTCCGGTACGGCAAGCCCGACGCCTCCGAGGAGGAGATGTGGGCGGCGCTCGAGGTGGCGCAGGCGCGCGACTTCGTCGAGGCCCTGCCGGACGGGCTGGAGTCGGTGGTGGCGCAGGGCGGTGCCACGTTCTCCGGCGGGCAGCGGCAGCGGCTGGCGATCGCCCGGGCCGTGATCCGCAAGCCGCGGATCTACCTGTTCGACGACAGCTTCTCCGCTCTCGACTACTCCACCGACGCGCGGCTGCGGGCGGCCCTGCGGCCGCAGACCCGCGACGCGACGGTGATCATCGTCGCGCAGCGCGTGGCGACCATCCGGGACGCGGAGCAGATCCTGGTGCTCGACCAGGGCCGCATCGTCGGCCGGGGCACGCACGCGGAGCTGCTGGCCGACAACCCGACGTACCAGGAGATCGTGACGTCCCAGATGAGCTTGGAGGAGGCCGCATGAGCACGCAGGACAAGCCGCAGAGCAGCACGACCGCCCCGGCGGGACCGCCGCGCGGTCCCGGCGGAGGCCGCGGCCCGGGGGCCGGCGGTCCGTTCGGCAACATGGGTATGCCCGTGCAGAAGCCGATGGACTTCAAGGGTTCGCTGCGCCGGTTCGCCGGCATGCTGCGGCCCGAGCGGCTGAACGTCGTGGTCCTCATGGCGCTGGGCATCGGCTCGGTGGCACTGACCGTGCTGGGCCCCAAGCTGCTCGGCAACGCGACGAACGTGATCTTCGCGGGGTTCGTGGGCGCTCAGCTGCCCGCGGGCGTGACCAAGGAGCAGGCGATCGAGGGGCTCCGTGCGTCGGGGCAGGGCCAGCAAGCCGACCTGCTGTCCGGCGTCCCCGGCGTCGTGCCCGGCCAGGGCATCGACTTCACGCTGCTGGCGCAGACCCTCGGCTGGGTCGTCGCGGCGTACCTCGGGGCGTTCCTGTTCGGCTGGATGCAGGCGCGCATCACCACCGGCGTCGTGCAGCGGACCATGCGGAACCTGCGCGACCAGGTGGAGGCGAAGCTGCACCGCATCCCCCTGTCGTACGTGGACGCCAAGCAGCGCGGCGAGATCCTCTCGCGCGTCACCAACGACATCGACAACGTGGCGCAGACGACCACGCAGACCCTCGCGCAGCTCGTGACGGCCGCGCTCACCGTGGTGGGCGTGCTCGGCATGATGTTCTGGATCTCCCCGGTCCTGGCGCTCGTGGCCCTGGTGACGGTGCCGCTGTCCGTGCTGATGACGGCGCAGATCGCCAAGCGCAGCCAGCCGCAGTTCGTGGAGCAGTGGGCGGCCACGGGGCGCCTGAACGCGCACATCGAGGAGTCGTTCACGGGCCACGCGCTCGTGAAGGTCTACGGGCACCAGGAGACCACCGCCGAGGCGTTCGCCAAGGAGAACGCCGCGCTGTACGGTTCCAGCTTCAAGGCGCAGTTCATCTCGGGCACCATCCAGCCCGCGATGGGCTTCCTCGCAAACCTGAACTACGTGATCGTGGCGGTGATCGGCGGGCTCCGCGTGGCGTCGGGCACGCTGTCGCTGGGTGACGTGCAGGCGTTCATCCAGTACTCGCGCCAGTTCACGCAGCCGCTCACGCAGGTGGCCTCGATGATGAACCTGCTGCAGTCCGGCGTCGCCTCCGCGGAGCGGGTGTTCGACCTCCTGGACGCCCCGGAGCAGACGGCGGACCCCGCCGAGTCGCAGAAGATGGTGCCGACGCGCGGGCGGGTCGCGTTCGAGGACGTCGAGTTCTCGTACACGCCCGACCAGCCGCTCATCACGGGGCTGAACCTGGTCGCCGAGCCGGGCCAGACCATCGCCATCGTCGGCCCCACGGGCGCCGGCAAGACGACCCTGGTCAACCTCCTCATGCGGTTCTACGAGGTGGACGGCGGGCGCATCACGCTCGACGGCGTCGACACGCGCGACATGTCGCGCGACGAGCTGCGCTCGTCGGTCGGGATGGTCCTGCAGGACACCTGGCTCTTCAAGGGCACCATCGAGGAGAACCTGCGGTACGGCGTGGCCGACGGCGCCACGGTCGACGACGAGGCGTTCCGCGCCGCCACCCGGGCCACCCACGTGGACCCGTTCGTGCGGACCCTCCCCGACGGCTACGACACGGTCGTGGACGAGGAGGGCTCGTCGGTCTCGGCGGGGGAGAAGCAGCTCCTCACCCTCGCCAGGGCGTTCCTCGCCGACCCGGCGATCCTGGTGCTCGACGAGGCGACGTCGTCCGTGGACACCCGCACCGAGGTGCTGGTGCAGGAGGCGATGAACCGGCTGCGCCAGGACCGGACGTCGTTCGTCATCGCGCACCGCCTGTCCACGATCCGCGACGCCGACGTGATCCTCGTGATGGAGCACGGCGACATCGTGGAGCAGGGCTCGCACGACGAGCTGCTCGCGGCCGACGGCGCGTACGCGCGGCTGTACGCGAGCCAGTTCGCGGCCCCGGTCGTGGAGGAGCCGGCGGCGACGTAACCGCTCCGCAGCGGCGGCCCGCCCGTTGGTCGAGCTTGTCGAGACCCGTGCTGTCATCACGGAGGTCTCGACAAGCTCGACCAACGAGCTGCGGTCTCGACCGGCTGGGGCGCCGCGCCGCTAGGGTCGGTCCGTGACCTCTCTCTTTACCGCGCCCGACGACGGACGCACGCCCGACCCGAGCCTGGCGCACCGGCGCGCCGATGCCACGGTGACCCTCCACGGGCCGGACGGCGCTCCGCTGGCCGGCCGCGACGTCGTCGTGCGGCAGACGCGGCACGCGTTCCTGTTCGGTTGCATCGGGTTCGACCTGATGGACCTCGCGAACGGCACCTCGCGGGACCCGGAGTACGACGGCCGCCTCGCCGACGCGTGGTTCGACGTCTTCAACCAGACCACGCTCCCGTTCTACTGGGGCACGTTCGAGCCCGAGCGCGGGGCGCCACGGACCGAGCCGCTGCTCGGCGCGGCGCGGTGGTTCGGGGAGCGCGGCGTCGTCGTCAAGGGGCACCCGCTCGTGTGGCACACGGTGCAGCCGGGCTGGCTCCGCGGGCTGCCCGACGCCGAGGTGGAGCGGCTGCAGCGCGAGCGCATCCGGCGGGACGTCGCGGCGTTCCGAGGCGTGATCGACACGTGGGACGCGATCAACGAGGCGGTGATCATGCCCGTCTTCACCGCCGAGGAGAACGCGATCACGCCCCTGGCGCGCCGCAAGGGCCGGGTCGAGATGATCCGGATGGCGTTCGAGGAGGCCCGCGCCGAGAACCCGGGCGCGACGCTGCTGCTGAACGACTTCGACATGTCGACGGCGTACGAGTGCCTCATCGAGGCGGTGCTGGAGGCCGGGATCCCGATCGACCGGCTCGGCCTGCAAAGTCATATGCATCAGGGCTACTGGGGCGAGGAGAAGACCCTCGCGATCCTGGACCGGTTCTCGCGGTACAACATCCCGATCCACTTCACGGAGACGACGCTGCTGTCGGGCGACGTGATGCCGAGCCACGTCGTGGACCTCAACGACTGGCAGGTCGAGTCGTGGCCGTCCACGCCGGAGGGGGAGGAGCGCCAGGCCGACGAGGTCGAGCGGCACTACCGGACGCTCCTGTCCCACCGGGGCGTGGAGGCCATGACGTACTGGGGCCTGTCGGACCGGGGCATGTGGCTGGGCGCCCCGGGCGGGCTGCTGCGGGCCGACGGCTCGCGCAAGCCCGCCTTCGACCGGCTGCGCGGCCTGGTCAAGGACGAGTGGTGGCTCCCGCCCACCACGCTCCGCACCGACGCCGAGGGCCGGCTGAGGTTCGGCGGTTTCCTGGGGGACTACCGGATCGAGCCGGTGGACGGCGGAGGTGCCGTCGCGGAGATCACGCTGGACCACCCCGGCCCCCTGGTACTCGACGCCACCACCCTGCCGCCGCGGTAGTCCATCTGTGAGGTCTCGACAGGCTCGACCACCGGTGGTCGAGCCTGTCGAGACCCGTCGTGGCCATCAGCTCGCTGCGGCTGCCGCGATCGGTTCCGACGCGTTCAGGGCCTCTACGACCTCGTCGTAGTCGCCCCGGACCTCGCCGTAGCGGAGGAACTTGACCAGCTCGACCTGGATCTCGTGCGCGTCCGGCTCGGACTGAAGGAGCGCAAGCGTCTCGTCCGCGTACTCGTCGAGCGGCATGGCATTGGGGTCCACGTCGTGGCCCGGCATGAGCGCGGTCTGCACGGACGGCGGCACCAGCTCCGTCACGGACACGCTCGTGCCCGCGAACTGCAGCCGGATGCTCTCCGACAGCATGTGGATCGCGGCCTTGGATGCGTTGTACGTCGGGGTGACGCGCAGCGGCGTGAACGCGAGCCCCGACGACACGGTGAGGATCGTCGCGTCCGGCCTGCTCTGCAGGTGCTCGGTGAACGCGGCGATCAGCCGGATCGGGCCGAGCACGTTGGTCGTGACGACGTCCTCGGCGTCCGCGAGGAAGCCGCGGCTGCGCCAGTTCTCCGCGCGCATGATCCCGGCCATCGGGACCAGCACGTTCACCTCGGGGAACCGCTCGATCACCTCGGCGGAGGCGCCGGCGATCGAGGCGGGGTCGGTGGTGTCGATCCGCACGGTGGCGAGGCCGCGCTCGGCGGCGGCGTCCAGCGCCACGGTGTCGCGGCCGCCGACGATCACGGTGTTGCCCGTGGCCTGGAGACGAGTGGCGAGGGCGAGGCCGATGCCGCGCGTCCCGCCGGGAATGAAGATGGTGTTGCCTGTTGTGTTCACGGCTCCACCGTGCAGCGCAAGGTCCGACGGCGGGAGAGACCCGGTGAACCAGGGACCGGCGATCCCTGGCTCCGTTCCGCGGCGCGGCGCACGATAACCACATGAACCGTGCAGCCCTCGCCGACTTCCTCCGCCGACGCCGCGAAGCGCTGCGCCCGTCCGACGTCGGACTGGTGCCCGGGCCGCGCCGTCGGGCACCTGGGCTGCGCCGCGAGGAGGTCGCGGCCCTCACCGGGATGTCCGTGGACTACTACGCGCGGCTCGAGCAGCAGCGCGGGCCGCAGCCGTCGGAGCAGATGCTGGCCGCGCTCTCCCGGGCGCTCCGGCTGACGGTCGAGGAGCGCGACTACCTGTTCCGGCTCGCCGGGCACGGCGTGCCGAGGCGGACGCCGCTCGAGTCCCACGTGGCCCCCGCGCTGCTGCGCGTGCTGGACCGGCTGGAGGACTCCCCGGCCCTGATCCTGTCCGGCCTCGGCGAGGTGCTGGTGCAGAACCGGCTCGCGGAGGCGATCTTCGGCGAGCCGCCGGCCACTGGCCTCGCGCGCAGCTCGGTGTACCGGTGGTTCACGGACCCGGAGTCCCGCAACGTGTACCCGCCGGAGGACCACGAACGGCAGGGCAGGAGCCAGGTCTCCTCGCTACGGGCGGCGCTCGCGGCCGCCGGCCCGGGCTCGGTCGCCGACGAGATGTTGCGCGTGCTGCTGCGGGAGAGCCCCGAGTTCGTCCGGGTGTGGGAGCTGCACGAGGTGTCGCGGCGGTTCGAGGACCACAAGACGCTGGTCCACCCCGAGCTCGGCCGGATCGACGTGGACTGCCAGGCGCTGTTCACCGAGGACCAGGCGCAGGCGCTCGTGGTGCTGACGCCGGCGCCGGGCAGCGAGGCGGAGGAGAAGATCCGCTTGCTGGCGGTGCTGGGGCACGAGACGTTCGCTTAGCGTTCCGCCTGCGAGATCGCCCAGGCCGCGTTGACCAGGCCGATGTGGCTGAACGCCTGGGGGAAGTTGCCGAGCATCTGGTCGCCGAGCCGTTCCTCGGCGAGGAGGCCGAGATCGTTGCGGAGGCCGATCGCCCGGGCGAAGACCTCGCGGGCGCGGTCGACGTGGCCGGCGGCGGCGTGCGCGTGTGCGAGCCAGAACGTGCAGATCACGAAGGCGCCCTCCGAGCCTTCCAGGCCGTCGTCGGACCGGTACCGGTACACCAGGCCGTGCTCGTCCACCAGGCTCTCCTCGATCGCGGCGATCGTCGACAGGACCCGGGGATCACGCCCCGGGAGGAACCCCACGATCGGGATCAGCAGGGCGCTGGCGTCGAGCGTGTCGGCGTCGAGCGACTGCGTGAACGCGCCGCGCGCCGGGTTGAACCCCCGCTCCAGGACCTCGGCCATGATCGAGTCCCGCTCCAGGAGCCACCGGGCCCGGGCGTCGGCGCCCGCCCCGAGCTCGCCGGCCATCCGCAGCGCCCGGTCCAGCGCGACCCAGCACATCACGGCCGAGTGCACGAACCGCTGCGGGTCGCCGCGAACCTCCCAGATCCCGCGGTCCGGATCGCGCCACTGCTGGGCGGCCGCGTCGGCGAGGCCCCGGAGGAAGGTCGCGGTCGCGGGGTCGGTGGGAAAGATCTGCGGGCGCAGCCGGTGGACGGCGTTCAGCACCTCCCCGTACACGTCCAGCTGGCGCTGAGCGAAGGCGCCGTTGCCGATGCGCACGGGCCTGCTGTCGCGCCAGCCGGCGAGGTGGTCGAGCGTGCGCTCGGTCAGATCGTGCTCGCCGGCCAGCCCGTACACGATCTGGATCCGCCTGCCGCCGCCCAGGTCGGCCGCAGCGGCGTCGACGAGCCAGGACACAAACTGGCCGGCCTCGTCGGGGCAGGCGGCGACCCAGAGCGCGTCGAGCGTCATGCTGGCGTCGCGCAGCCAGGAGTACCGGTAGTCCCAGTTCCGGGTGCCCCCGACGACCTCGGGCAGCGACGTGGTGGGGGCCGCGACGATCGCGCCCGTGCGGGTGAACGTCAGCCCCTGCAGGACGGCGCCGCTGAGCCGGACCAGGTCGCGCCACGGCCCCTGGTAGCTCTGGTGGTTCGCCGACCACGACGCCCAGCCCTCGGCCGTGTCCGCGATCCGCCGCGCGATCTCGCCGGCGTCCCACGGCGGCGCGACCTCGCCCGGGGCCGCCCACTGCAGCACGACGCCGACGCTCTGCCCGGCCCGCAGGGTCGTCCGGCCCGTGGCGACCCCGCCCTCGACGGTCATCGGCAGGTCAGTGGTCAGGAACAGCGTGTCCGCCTCGCCCCGCACCTCGATGCCGTGCGGGGTGCGGCGGAGCAGTGGCACCGCCAGGCCGTACTCGGGCCGGGGCGCGTAGGACAGCTCCACCTCGACCCGGCCCGACTCGCAGGTCGCGTGGCGCACCAGGGCGTGCGGTGCGCTCAGGCCGATGTCGTGCCCGCGCTCGCCCTCGCCCAGCGCCATGGCGTCGGTGATCCGCAGCACGCCGCCGTCGGTTCGCCGGGTGGTCTCGAGCACCAGCCCCCCGTCGAGGTATCGCCGGGTCACGCGGGCCGGGCCTGTCGTCCCGAGCCGCAGGTGTCCCGCGCGCGGGTCCAAGAGCCGGCCGAGGACGCTGGGCGCGTCGAACCGCGGGAAGGCCAGCCAGTCCACCGACCCGTCCGTGGACACCAGGGCCGCGGAGTTGCAGTCCGACAGGAAGGCGTAGTCCGCGATCGGCAGTGTGCTCATGGCATGCCCCTCGAGGTTGCGAAGCCGACGCCTCGACCCTATCGCCGCGGCACGCGAGAGTGCCCGGACCGTCGGGCCCGGGCACGTTCGGTGTGCAGCTGATGTATGTCAGCCGCTGAAGGAGATGTACGGGCTCGTGAAGCCTGCGAACGTCAGCGTGTAGCTCCAGCTCGCGATGTGGACGCTGCCGGACTGGACCGAGGGGGTCCAGTTGGGGTTCGGGCAGTCGGCCTGCGCGAGAATGGCGGCGTTCGTCGGGGCCGTCGAGCTCAGTGCCGGAACGACGAGCCGGCCGTTCTTGCTCGACGTCAGCGCGGCGCTCGTCACCGTGGTCACCGCGTCGCTGTGGACCTCGACGAGCTGGCCGCCGTGGTTCGTGCAATTGATGGTTGCCCCGTACGTCACCGCGAGGGAGACCGTGGCGTTGGTGTGTCCGACGCCGGCGAGCTCGAACGAGGCGCAGCTGACGCCTGTCGCGGTCGCTGTACAGCCGGGGGTACCTACCTGTACGTGCGTGCCCGAGGGCGCGTTCGCGGGGAACACTGCCGCGCCCGCGGGACTGGAAAAGATCAGCAGGGCGAACAGTGCGGTGATAGCAATGAGCACCGCATGTGCTGCGCGTTTGGAAGTGGTCATGAGGGGTGCACTCCTTCGTGCTTTGTCGTGGCACCTAAATGGCGCTTTGTGGAGATTTCTGCTGGGCACCCCGGAGGGAGCGGATGGGTTGCGCGGAGGATTGTCCTGGCAGGACTTCCGCCTCTTCAACGTACCCCTCTGTGAAGTGTTTTACCGCTCGGCAGCGCAGCCCCGTATATTATCCCGTTTCAATGAATCCGTCGGAGCGGGTGAAAAAACAATTAAACCACCATGATTGCCGAGATCTAATACGTATTCAGGCGAAAATAGAGTTCCATGAGATTCTGCGATTCATTCGCCCCGTAGCAATTCTGGTCCGGACTTGGCCGCCGATGCGAGGATTGTTCCGTGAATGACGACAACCGCTGCCCCTGCCTCTCCGGCGACACCTACGGCGCCTGCTGCGGGCGCTACCACTCCGGCGCCGCGACCGCGCCGACCGCCGAGGCGCTGATGCGCTCGCGGTACTCCGCGTTCGCGGTCGGCGACGACGCCTATCTGCTCGCCACGTGGGCGCCGCAGACCCGTCCGGACACTGCCGGGCTGGGCGACGAGCAGTGGCGTCGCCTCGACATCCACCGCACGGAACGAGGCGGCCCGTTCGACACCACCGGCGTCGTCGAGTTCACAGCCTTCTACCGCTACCCGACCACCGGCGTGCGGGGCAGCCTGCACGAGACCAGCCGCTTCGTCCGCGAGGGCGGTCGCTGGTACTACGTCGACGGCGACCGAGAGGCAAACGACCGCTAGACCGGAGGTTCGCTGCGCCGCAGGTGGCATGGCCCAGGGCCAGACCGGGCCGAGCTGAGTCAAGCTACCAGGGGGCTGCCGAAGTCCCACTGCCATGGCGAAGACACTCGTTGACATCCCCGTAGGCCGAGATCTATGCTCCAGCGAACCGGTTCGCCCCGCGGTCGTCACTCCCCACGTTGGGGCACTTCATGACAATCCACCCGGTTCGTCCCGCTCCGCATCGGCGCCGAGCGAGACCCCTAACCGCCGTTGCTAGACAGCACGTCGCTAGGCACAGCAGATCCCCTGTCACCACCGGAGGAGTCGCTCATGAACAACCCATCAGAGACCCGGCCGAGACGACGCGGCACGCTCGCCGCCCTCGTCTTGGCCGGTGTCCTCGCCGCCGCATTCATGGTCCCGGCCGCCCTACCCGCACAGGCCGCAGACGAGTCGATCAGCGTCGACTTCTCCGTGGCCGGAGGCTCCCCGACCTACCGTGCGTCTGGGTGGATCTATGGCATGACCGAGGACGCGTCAGGGCCGGCGGACCACTTCTACCGCGACGTGAAGTTCCGTTACATGCGTGCCGGTGGTGCGCAGCTCGACCAACCGGGCGGGTGGGTCTCCGGCCAGTACGACCGCCGGTGGAACGCAACGCGCGCTCAGATGCTGCGGACGCAGGCGCTGGGCGGGACGTTCATCCTGCTTCCGCATGACCTGTGGGGTGCGGATGGTTACCCGATCTCGCGCTTCCCGGGGGACAACGGCGACTGGACGGACTACGACAACTTCCTCACCCGTCTGATCAACGATGTGCGGGCCACGGGCGTGCCGGTGCAGTGGGACATCTGGAACGAGCCGGACGGCTCCAACTTCTGGAACCGTCCGCAGTCGCAGTATCTGGAGATGTGGCGCCGTACCCACCAGCGCATCCGCCAGGAGTTCCCGACCCAACTGATCTCAGGTCCGAGTGTTGCCTGGCACCCCAGTGCCCGCGACGACTGGTGGATTCCGTTCATCGACTACGTGCGCGCCAACAACGTTGTCCCGGATATCTGGAGCTTCCACACCCTGCCCGCCGATCCTGTCAACGAGCGCAACGTGCTCAACGGCTGGTTGGACTCGCGTGGGATCGCGCACTCGCGGCCGTACCAGATCAACGAGTACGCCTCGTCCGTGGAACAGAATCCGGGCGACGGTTCCTGGTACATCGCGCGCCTGGAGCGGGCGGGCGTCGATGGTCTGCGCGCCAACTGGGCAAGCACCGCGAACCTGCACAACGATCTGGGCAACTTGCTCGTCCGCAACTCGGCGGGTGTGCACCTGCCGAAGGGGGAGTGGTGGGTCTACCGCTTCTACGGCTCGCAGACCGGCTCAATCTCGTCGGTCACCCCTAGCGCGACCTACGACGCGTTCGCGACAAAGGCGACCGGTACCGCGAAGATCCTCGTCGGGGGCGGCGGGGCGACGGGCAACGTCGCCGTAAACCTGCAGCGCCTGGACACGACCAGCGGCATCGTGCAGGGTAACCAAGTGCGGGTGATCGCTCAGCGCATCCCGTACAACAGCGGCGGCGCGGTCCAGGGCCCGATCACCATCCAAAATTCGGTCGTGACGTTGTCGAACAACGCCACGACGGTCAACTTGCCCCACACGAATGCCGACGAGACCTTCACCATCACGTTGTTGCCGCCGTCGGACGGCAGCTTTCAGTCCGTCGCCGTCGCGCAGCACTCCCAGCAGTGCCTGGACAACACCGACCTGCGCACGAACGACGGCAATCAGCAGCAGCAGTACTACTGCGAGGGCGGCGACCAGCAACTGTGGAACTTCCGGCCGGTCGCCGGTGTCGCTGACACGTACACACTCGTGAACCAGCAGAGCGGCAAGTGCCTGGACGTCAGCGGCGTATCCACCGCCGACGGTGCGGCGGTCCAGCAATGGACCTGCATCGACGGGGCGCAGAACCAGCAGTTCGCTCTCCGCAAGGTGACCTACTCGGGCAACGACTCCCACGACTACCAGGTCGTCGCCCGGCACAGCGGCAAGTGCGTCGACGTGAGCGCGATCTCGACGGCGGCCCGGGCGCCAATCCACCAATGGACATGCAACCCGGCAAGCCAGAGCAGCCCGCTGAACCAGACCTGGCGACTCTGGGGGCGCTAGCCGTACCAGCACCACTGCACCCGGCGCTGTCATCCCCGACAGGGAGAATCAGCGCCGGGTGCCAGCAAACCCGTGGCGCAGCCGAACGCAGTTCAGCCCACCTGGCACCTATCAAACAGCACACCTTGCCCGATGGCGACGGCTGCCGGGCGGCGAGTCGCTCGCCCCGGTCACCGCGTCCCTTAGATCCAGCCTTCTTCCCAGGCGCGGTGCGCCGCCGCGTGGCGGGTGGCGACCCCGAGCTTGGCCATCGCCGACGACAGGTAGTTGCGTACCGTCCCGGGCGCGAGGTGCACGGCTGCCGCGATCTCCGAGACCTGGGCGCCGGCGCGCGCCTCGCGCAGCACCTCCAGCTCGCGGTCCGTCAGCGGGCACTCGTTCTCGGTGAGCGCGGACGCGGCGATCTCGGGATCCACGTACCGGTGCCCGACGGCGACGTCGCGCACGATCTGCGCGAGCCGCGCCGCCGGCGTCGACTTGGGCACGAACCCGCTCACCCCGGCGGCGAGAGCCCGGCGCAGGACGGCGGGGCGGGCGTGCCGCGTGACGATGATGATCCGGGGCGGCGTGCCGTCGGCGTGGGCCAGGATCTGGCCGGCCGCGTGCAGCCCGTCGGTGGGCGGCATCTCCAGGTCGAGCACGGCGACGTCGGGCCGATGCTGCTCGGCGAGCCGCACGGCGTCGGTGGTGGTGGCCGCCTGGGCCACGATCCGCAGGTCGTCCTCGAGGTCGAGCAGCGAGCAGAGGGCGCCGCGCAGCAGCTCCTCGTCGTCGGCCAGCAGCAGGCGGATCATCCAGCCACCGTCGCGGTGACCACGAACCGGTCGCCGTCGCCCACCCACGACAGGCGCCCGCCGACGGCGTCGAGCCGCTCCGCGAGGGACACGAGGCCGGTGCCGTCGCCCGCCGTGCCGCTCCCGTCGGTGCCGGAAGTCCCGCCGGCGTCGGCCGGATCGGCAGACCCGTCGCCCGCCGTGCCCGGACGCGCGCCGTCGTTGTCGATCACGAGGCGGGCGCCAGCGTCGTCGGGCGTCAGGACGAACGCGGCGCGCGTGGCGCGGCTGTGCCGCAGCAGGTTGGTGGTGGCTTCGCGCACGACCAGGCCGAGGAGGCTGCGCGGGCCCTGGGGGAGGGACGCCGCGAGGTCGGCGTCGACGTCGGCCCGGACCGCGACGCCCGCCGCGGTCAGGACCTTGGACGCGTTGGCGATCTCCGCGTCGAGGGTGGTGCGCCGGTAGCCCTGGACCAGGGCGCGGGTCTCGCGCAGGGCGTCCCCGGCGAGCCGCTGCACCTCGCGCATCTGCTCGGCCGCGCGGGCCGGGTCGGCCTCGGCGAGCCGCGCCGCGAGCTCGCTCTTCAGGGCGATGACCTGGAGGTGGTGCCCCTGGATGTCGTGCAGGTCGGCGGCGAACCGCAGGCGCTCGTCCGCGACGGCGAGCTGGCCGGCGAGACGCCGGGCGTCGTCGAGGCGGGCCGCGACCTGCCAGGCGTGGAGCATGCCGACCATGGCAGGGCCGAATGCCAGGACCATCAGGGCGGGCATCCACGCCGCGTGCGCAACGTTGGGCTCGCCCATGGCCAGAGCCGCGACCAGTCCGATCGTCGGCAGCACGAGCAGGGCGGCGCCGAGCGTGAACCACGCCCGGCGGGCGGTCAGGAACGTGACCAGCACCGAGATCGTGGCGGCGGGCGCGATCGGCCAGATCCCGAACTCGCCGAGGGCGAGCGGCACCGCGGCGGCGACCGCTGTCGCGCAGCCCGCGGTCACGAGCCAGATGGCCGACGGCGTCTCGTCCCGGATCCGCCGCGCCAGGAGGACACCGCACGACACGATCGTCGTCGCCGTCGCCAGACCCGTGAGGGCGCGGAGACCGGCCTGGATGTCCGGGTCCAGCACCCAGTCGCCGACCGAGAAGCCCAGCACGCACGCCACCGTCCCCGCGAGGACCCACCACGTAGTGCGGCGGAAGCTCACGAGGCCGCTGCCGCCGTCGTCCACGACGGCCCGTGCGGTGCTCATGACGTCATCCTGCCAGCGCAGTCGCTGGTCCGGGGCGCGACGCGGGGCCCTGATGACATCTGTCATGCGGGCTCGTGACATGTGCCCGCGCCCGAGTGCGGTCCGGCACTACTGGCCGCGGTCGCCGTCGGACAGCGTGGAGACCAGCGCGGCGAGGGACGCCGCCCGGAGGGTGAGGAGACGACGATGACGGAGACGACGGCGGCGGCACGGACGCACGTGGCGCACGTGGCGCACGGGGCGCACGGGGCTGAGCACGACACGGCGCACGGCACCAGGCCCGCGACGCGGGGGCGGAAGGTCGGCAGGTTCCTCGCGCACCTGGTCGAGATGGTCGTGGTCATGGTGCTCGGGATGATGCTGCTGGGACCGGCGTGGGACTGGGCGGGCGCGGCCCTCGGGATCGAGGCGGTGCTGGGCCGGCCCGACGTCGGCGCCGTGGTGATGGTCCTGGACATGGTGGCCGCGATGACGGTGTGGATGCGGGTCGGGCGGCACGGCTGGGCGCCGATCTGGGAGATGAACGCGGCGATGGCGGCCCCGTTCGCGGTGCTGCTGGTGCTGTTCTGGCTCGGCGCCGTCGGCGCGGGCGACCTGATGCTCTGGGGGCACGTGCTGATGGTCCCGGCGATGGCGGGGGCGATGCTCCTGCGGCCGGCCGAGTACACGGAGCACGTCCACGGGTTGAAGGCCGCTCGCTAGTGGGCGGTGAAGCCGGTCGTGGTCGTGGGCCGCCTGATCAGGCGAGGCGCAGGACAGGGCCCTCGCCGTCCGCCCCGCCGTGCTCGCGGAGCGGGTGCAGCTCCGCACGCTCGCGGGGCGTGTCGTTCGGGCGATGGAGGACCAGGACTGGCGGTCCTCCATCGTCGAACGTCATGGCATGCCCGCCGTCCTGGTCCCACAGGGGAGTCCTGTCGTGCTCCCACGCACGTCGATTGTTGCCAGAATGTTGCCAGATACGATCCCGCCGAAGCAGGGTGCGATTTCGCGCGGGGCGGAGATGGGCGGCAAAGTGATGTGGCGCGATCTGGTCGGGCCAATCCAACGCGCACGTCATGGCCGATCCAACTTCTCGATCCGATCGGCAAGCCAGGTCGCCTGCCGCTCCCAGTGGTAGCCCTCGCCGCCCTCGTGCTGATTGAAGCGGTAGACCTCTACGTCGGCGCCACCTGCGTACGCGTTCGATGCTGCAAAAACGGTCGAAGGGGGGCAGATCGGGTCGAGCAGCGCTACAGAAAAGAGCGCGGGCGCGGTCGATCGTTTCGCGAGGTTGACGACGTCGAAGTACGAGAGAGTCTGGAAGGTTCTTTCAACCGCGTCGCGGTGAACGGCGAGGTAGCGGACGATCTCCTGGTAAGGGTCTTCGCCCGTGAATCCGACCGCTCGTTCGAAATGACTGAGGAACGGGACATCCGGCATCGCCGCGGCGAGGTCAGGCTCCAGACCCGCCACAGCCAGAGCTATGCCTCCGCCTTGGCTCCCGCCGGTCACGGCGACCCGCTCAGGATCGACACGGTCGAATCCGCGTACGACGTCGACGGCTCTCACAGCATCTGTGAATACGCGGCGGTAGAAGTAGGTGTCGGGTGACTCTATTCCGCGTGTCATGTAGCCGGGCGCGGACGGTCCCGCTCCCTGTGGGTCGGCGGTGTCACCACCGGAGCCCCAGGCGCTTCCCTGCCCGCGGGTGTCCATCAACAGATAGGCGTAGCCGGCGCTGACCCACGCGAGTCGCTCGTGTGGTCGTCCGCGACCGCCGCCATAGCCGTTGAACTCGACCACCGTGGGCAGTCGGCCGACCGAATTTGACGGCACCAGATACCAGGCACGAATCGGGTCGCCGGCGAATCCCGCGAACTCGACATCATGCACTTCGACGCCGGTGAGTGCCGACTTGACTCTCTCGACCCGCGGAACCCAGCTAGCCGCGCGCGCGTCAGAGATCGTCCTCGCCCAGAAAGAGTCGAAGTCCGACGGCTCGGCGACCTGGGGCCGGTAGGCGGTCAGCTCCTCGAGAGGGAGGTCGAATCGAGGCATAGCGGCGGGTCCTTTCAGGAGGTGGATGTCACCGTATGGGGCGAGGGTTGCCCGGCGGCTCATTTCGGTCGCTGATCATCCGCGGTCGCGCCGGCATTCGCGATGATCTCGTTGATCTGACCATGTGCAATGGCGGCCGGATCGAACAGACGTGCCTCGACCAGGATGTTGCGGTCCGCATTGATGTTGCGGTCCCCATTAATCGCCGTCAAGCCTTCACTCACCCAGTTTCCCGACCCGGAGAGATCTGTGACGTTGGGGCACCCGAAGTTGGGGCCGAACCACTCGCCACTGACCACGACGTTGTTGGTGAAGATGAGTCCACGAGATCCCTCATCGGGATAGAAGCCCTTGTGCGCAGCGTTTTCGATGAAGTTGTTCGAAACGATCGTTCCTGTGTTGTCGGACAGGTTGTAAAAGCCTCCCAGATCGGTATGCATCGTGCCGTATCGCGCGATGTAGTTAGCGGTGACGAGGTTGTCTTTCGCCGTCGTGGGCGTCGAAAAAATGGGTTGGTAGTTGTACAGCCCCCGCCTCCCGTAGATCGGGTTGCCGCCGGCATCGTTCGCGCCCAACCCGTACCCGAGGTTGATCGCACCGTAGGGAAGATCTGTGACGTCGTTGTGCGCGATAACGGAGTTCTGGCTGTACGTCAGCAGGATCCCCGTGGCGCTCGTGTAGGTGTCGGCAACGTCCCAGATCCGGTTGTTGACAACGTGGATGTCCGAAATGGTCATCGCCGCAACCGTCGCATCGCTGATCGCCGGGTCTCGCGTTCCATCAGCGCCCGTGCCGGGGTGATGAGCTTGCTGTTCAATGCCACCGACGGTGAGCGCACTCCCGCCGATCGCTGTAAAGCGCGAGTCTTCGACCGAGATCCGTTGCGCCGCCAAACCCTCGCCGGAGAGGTGTGCGCTTGCGTCATTTCCGATACCCACCCCACCAGCGCCCAAGCCTGTGAAGAACGAGCGCTTGATAGAGACGTCCGTTGCGGCGGAGATCTGCACCGCCGAGGGCATTTGCGCCCAGTGCGGGCGGGAACCTTCGAAGGTCGGATACCCGCCTTCCGGGTAGTCCGAGCCAAGGGACATATAGCAGCCGGTTTGCTGGTCCACGTATCCGCCAGTCGTCGTGGGTTCGTTCCAGGTAGAACCCGTGAAGGTCAGACCGTCGAGCTCGATATGGTGCGCCTGGTCAGCGACCGTGCCACTGATCGTGAACAGTGCCTCCAATCGAGGCAACTCGATGGTGAGAGCGTCAATCGTCGCCGGGTCGGCTGGCTTGTAGTAGAGCGTGTTGGTGTGAGTGTCGAGGAACCACTCGTTGGCGGCATCCAAGAAGGGCAGGGCGTTCTCCGCGTAGAAGCCTCCTTCATGAAACGGCTGACCCAGATGGTCCCAGCCCCAGATGTTGTTGACCCAAGCCGGCTGACTCATCACCAGCGTCGCTCCGTCCGCACTGAGTGAGTCGACGCGGCTGTACCTATCGGTGAACGAATTCAGACCCCTGATCTCGACATCGGTGAGTTGTTGCGGGGTGAGGTTACGGAGGAACTCCATCTCAGCTGTCATGGTCAATCCCAGAGGCGTGAATGCGCTGGCTGCGGGGCGGATGAATTTCGTCCGTGCACGCGTTGCGCTCTTACCGTCCACATACAGATTGCGGGTCTTGCTGCCATCTGGAACCTGGACGGCGAAGATTCCCGTGACCGGGTCCGCGAGCGTCCACCCTGTGACGCGGCTGCCCCCGGACAAGATGGGATGGGCGCCGTCGGCGGCTCTCCACCGCACAACGAAGCCGTTGCTTCCAGAGTCGGCGGCGGTGAGCTGGATCGGTGCCTCGAGTCGGTAGGTGCCGTCCGCGAGAAGCACCTCGATGTCGGACCGCATGTCCCCGTTCAGGGAACGCACGAGCTCGACGGCTCTCTTCAGCGACGCGGGGCTGCGTTCAGTGCCCGGAGCGAAATCGTCGCCAGTCGGTGACACGTAGATTGATTGGCCCTGCATTTCTTGATATCCCATCATTAATCGCGACCGTTTCCGGTAGCGAAGTTGGTGCGGCTACTTCAGATCGCTGCTCGTCGCGGACTGGGTGAAGAACGCGGCTCGCAACGCCACATCCGTTTGACTGCGACTGCGCTTTCGGTTGCGGTTCTCGTAACGCGGGTCCTAGGCGCCAGCCAAATCGGCGAGCGGCTCAGCCCAGCCCATCCGCGGGTCCGGTCGCGAGTCGTCCGACCACATCCCCGTGCACGTGTATGCAACGGCCATGTTCGACTCGGGATGGGCAAACCCGATGTTTCCACCAGCTCCGGGGTGTCCGAAAGTTCCACCGGATTCGAATCGCTTGCTCGCGAATTGCGAGCCCAACCAGAACCCCAGCCCGAACTCGGCAATCTTCTGGTTGGGCACGGTAGCCAGTTGAGGAACGGGGCCCAAACCCACAGTGCGTGGCTGGGTCACGAAGTCAAGCGTCTTTGGCGAGAGTATCCGAATGGAGTCGATCTCGCCGATGGTGGCGGCGTAGATCTTTGCCACCGAACGTGCGCTCGCGATTCCGCCTGCCCCGCCGAATTCCATCTGGTGTCCCTCGGCGGTGTTGAGAAACTCGGCCATGTCTGGAATTGACTGCACCTCCTCGAGTAGCTCGCTCACGACTGGATCAGACACATCCACTCCGTGTTGGGACCACAATTCACCAGGGCTGGTGGAGGGCAGATGGTTCAAGCGGCTGCGATGCGTGACGGTCGCCTCGCGATCCGCCGGCAGGCCGCCGATCCAGAAGTCGACTCCGAGCGGCCTGGCGATTCGCTCTGCGAAGAGTTCGCTCACGCTCTTTCCCGTCAACCGGCGAATTACCTCGCCATTGAGATAACCGAATGTGAATGGGTGGTACCACGACGCAGTCCCTGGCGCCCAAAGTGGTTCGGCGGCGGCTAGCGCCTCAGTGCAAAGCGCCCAGTTCGGTAGGTCACGGCTCTCGATCCCCGCACCAGAGGGAAAGAAGGGAAGACCAGCTGCATGGCTGAGGAAGTGAGCAACGGTGGTCTGATCCTTGCCCCGAACGCCGAATTCTGGCCATACAGACGACACCAGTTCATCGGGGTCGAGGTGGCCCTGTTCGATAAGCAACGCTGCGATGATCGCGATCATGCCTTTGGTCGTGGACCACAACACGAAAAGGGAGTCTCCGTCGATGGCAACGTCAGTCTCAGGGTCCGAGCCTGCCCAGAGATCGACAACCATGTGTCCCCCTTGGTAGACGCACAGCTGGGCGCCACCCGGATCGTCTGATTGTCCGCGCTCGAAGGCATCGGCGATTGGCTCGAAGCCTGGGGCAACATGGCCGTGAATCATGGGATGAGCTCCTCCGCTCGCAGACGTGTCCGGAGTTCTATTGCGTAACGGCAACCGCGACTATTGAGAGGGTCACTGGGCTCCACGGGAAAGTGGACCGTATAGGCGCCATCGATGACGCTGCTGAGGGGAACGAAGTGTATGTCCGGGGTGCGGATGGTGCGGTAGGTGCCTGCATTCCACCAGTTGTGCGTCCTGGTCTCATCTGGCGCCAAAGTCGTGGTGGCGTCACCGGCCGCGCCGCGTGCACCTTCGAGTGCGACGCGTCGTGAGATCAATCCAGCGCGATTCACCTGCGCTCTGGACAGTGCGGGACCCTCGCGGAGTGAGGTATCACGAGGACCCACGAAGCTAATCGGAACTTTCCGACTCACAGGATCTCCCGATCAGCTGGGATCCGGTAGATCCCGCTTGCCTCAGCCACGCGCTCGATGGTCAGCCGTTCGAAGGGAAGTTCGTTGGGCTGGTGGAAGATCAGAAAGCGATCGCCACGCGTTGCGAGCAGCATTGCGTGTCCACCATCAGCCGCGACCAGAGGTTGCGGTTGGTGCACCCACGGTCCGGTGATAAGACCCGTGGAGCTGCGAGCGACGCCGACCGAATAGCCCCCTTCGCCACCGCTCGACCAGAGCAGTGCCAGCCCCGCGTCGTCGTGAACGACGAAGGGACCATCAGTGATGTACGCGTGGTCGTCGTAGCCAGTTGCGGCATTGCGAAAGGGTCGAGTCCACGGCGCCTGCGAGGCAGTGAACAGCAGTGTCGGACTGCCGCGAGACGTTCGCAAGTCGTCACTGAGACGCTGCGCATAAATCGCGCCGTCCCCGGCCTGCAGCCATTCATGGCAGAAGACCAGCCATGGCGCACCGGACGGGTCCACGAACAGGGTGCCGTCAAGACACATCCACTCACTCGGCGTGACGGGTCCGTCGCTCCAGGGTTGGAACAGTCCGTCTGGTCCGGTTGCGGCCAGCACCTGGGTGCCCCGGCGGCCGGCGTGATCGGCGAAGGTCGCGAACATCCACCATGCGCCGTTGTAGGAATGTACCTCCGGTGCCCAGAATTGGGTTTCACCCCAAAATCCAGGACTCGGGCGAAAGGCGGGAAACGGTCCCGTCCACTGCTCGAGGTCGCCGCTCTCGTAACGATCGAACCCGACTCCCGGGCCGTTCCACGGGCTTGGATCCGTCGTCCCGAAGAGCAGGTAGCGGTCGTCGTACTCCACGATATACGGATCGCGGATGCGCAGCTCGGACCGATCGATCGCGTCGTGGCCGGGGTTGATCAACGTGGGGGAGTGGATTTTGCTTGCGTCGTGCGGTTGGTTGCGCGCCATTGTCACGACTTCACGGCACCCATCGTGAGTCCGCTTACGATGTTGCGCTGGAAGAAGGCAAACACGATGAGCAGTGGCGCGACTCCGAGCAACGCGGCCGGGAACAGCAAACTGGGGTCCAGGGTGTAACTGCCGACGAGTGAGTACGCATTCACCATCACCGTTTTCAGGGCGGGATCCTGGACAAAGACCAGCGGCACGATCAGGTCATTCCACACGCTGAGCGTCAGGAACGTGGCCAAGGTAGCCGTGACCGGTCGAAGTAGCGGGAACAGCACAACGAAGAACGTGCGAATGGGTCCCGATCCGTCGATAGCGGCCGCCTCCTCGAGCTCGATCGGAATCTGTCGGAAGAACGACGTGTAGAAGAAGATCGCGACCGGAAGGGTGATGGCGGTGTAGGTGAGGATAACTCCTGCGTAGCTGTTCAGCAGACCAAGGTCTCGAAGAAAGAGGTACAGCGGAGCGATCAGAACGAAGATCGGCACCGTCGAGCCGGCGATGAAGATGCGGTACACCCACGTCGTCCACGATCGGCTGATACGGGCGAGCGGGTAGGCAGCAAGTGATCCAACGACGATGGTCAAGATCAGTGTGCCGGCCAAGACAATGCTCGAACTCAGCAATCCCTGGGTGTAGTTCATTTTCGAATAGGCGTTCGCGATGTTGTCGATCGTCAGGCTCGCCGGCCAGCCAAGCGGATCGTTGATCACGTCCGAAGCAGGGCGCAACGACGTCACCACCGTGTAGGCGAACGGCGCAGAGATCAGAACCACCGCGATGGCCAAGATCACGTCGCCGATCCGCGATAAGGGTCCTCGACGCACTCGTCGTCCGAGACGGAGCTCATGCCGGGCGACGCCGAAGCCAGCTCGACGTTGCGCTCGAAGCGCCGTAGGGGTTGCCTTGATTGATGTGTTCGCCATGTCAGATTCGCTCCTCGCGACGTCGAAGAAGTGATTGGGTCACTCCGGCAAAGAGCACGACAACCACGAGAAGTAGGACGGAGATGGTCGCGCCGTACGCAAAGCTCCCCTGTCCTCCGAAGACCTTGGCGAAGATCAGCATGGTGAGGGTCGTGGTCGAGCCTGCTGGTCCACCATTTGTCATCACGAAGGGCAGCTCGAAGACTTTGAGGGACCCGATCAGCGACAGGGTCACACCCACGGTCGTCGCCGGGGCCAGAAGGGGCCACTCGATTGAGACGAATCTGCGCCAGCCTGCTGCGCCATCCACGCTCGACGCGTCGAGGAGTTCACTCGACATATTCATGTACCCTGCCAGGAAGATAGCGGCTGAATAGCCCGCGAACATCCAGATGTTGACCAGCGCGATCGCCCAGAGTGCGGTTGATGGATCGCCGAGCCACACGTGTGTGAGCGTGCTCAAACCGAGCGATCTCAGCAGCGAGTTGATCGCTCCGTCTGGCGCGAGAAGCGAATTCCAGACGAACGCTGCCATCACTGCCGACATCAGAGTTGGGACCAGAATAAGCGTGCTGCCCAGTTGTCGGACACGGGGCCGCATATAGAGAGCTCTGGCGAGGGCCAGACCGACCGCGTTCTGTGCGATGACGACTACCACGGCGTACGCAACCGTGATGCCCAGTGCTCGCATCACGTCGCCGTCGCTTGCCAATGCGGCGTAGTTCGCGGCTCCGACGAAGGCGCCAACATTGCCGATCTTGCTGTCCGTGACGCTCAAGACGAGCCCCTGCAGGAGCGGGTACACAATGACGGCGAGGTAGAGGGCAACGGCCGGAGCGATGAAGGCGACGGCTACGAGGGGTCTGCGGTGGATCATCGGTGTTCCTTCGATAGAACTGAACGGCAGGGGCCGATCTGGCTGCCAGTCGGCCCCTGCCACAGTTGCTCGCTACTTCGCGGGCTTGAGCTTCTCGTCGAGGTTCTTGACCGTCTCATCGATGCTCTGCTGACCGAGCCAGAGCGCCTGGACCTGCTCCTGCAGGGTCTTCTCGCCCGCAGCGCTCAGCCACGTGTTGGAAGGGAGGATGCGGTACCTTCCGTCGTTCACCGCGGCAACAAAGGTCGTTGTCGCGTCTCCGGACGGGGTGTCGCCGTCGGTGAACGGCGACACGGCATTCTCGGCCTGGAGGTAGAGCGAGGCGTTCTCACTCTCGGACCAGAAATCGACGTACTTCTCTGCGGCCGTCTTGACACTCGACTTCGCGTTGACGCTGAGCATCGTGCCCACGAACAGGTTCGCGTTCGAATCGTCGTTGTCAGTGGCCGGCCACGGGATGAACGAGTCGTCGAGCCCGGCCGTCGTGAACGTCGACTGGTTCCACGCACCCTGCACGTAGAAGGCGCTCTTGCCCGCCTGGAAGTCCGAGATGCCGGTGCTCCACTCATCGACGCCGAGCTCGCTCTTGAAGTCGACGAACCCCTTCGACTGCAGATCCATCATTTGCTGCAGCGATGACTCCCACGAAGAGAACGACGCCTTTCCTTGGACGAAGTCCGCGTCGAACGACGGGTTGTCCTGGTAGACCAGGGTTGCGGCAATCGCATTGATCACAGCGTCTCCCGTCCACCCACCCTTGTTGGGCAAAGACAGCGGCGTGATGCCGGCGTCCTTCGCCTTCTGGAGGTCCGCCTCGAACTCGGGCCAAGTCGTCGGGGTCCCTTCGATGCCTGCCTGCCGAAGCAGGGTGTTGTTGGCGAAGAGCGAGATGCCAATCACCTCCATGGGCATCGCATACGTCTTGCTGTCGTTCTCGATGAAAGGCTTGATCTCCTTGCGCACGCCGGTCACCCAAGGCTGGGAGGACAAGTCCTCGAGGTATCCGGACGATCCCCAGTCCTGAACCTTGGCCGAGTCGGTCATGAGGACGTCGGCGGTGTTGCCAGCGAGAAGTTCCGACTGCACACGCTGGGGATACCCAGATGACGGGATGAATTCGTACTTGAGTGTGATGTCCGGGTTCGCCTTTTCGAAGGCGGCGTTGATCTCGTTCACGTTCGCTGGCTCGGCGTCCCCGCCCTTCCAGCCATAAACCTTCAGGACGGTCTTTCCGTCGCTTGTGCTGCCGCCGGTCGACGTGCAGCCGGCGATGAGGAGGGTGGCTGCGGCGAGCACAGCCACTGCAACGAGGTGCCTCCGGCGTACTGGGGTGCCCCTAGCAGGGGCAATAGCCCCGCGAGCGTGGCTGGTTCTGTGATTCATGTCATCCTCTCCTTTGAGAATTTGTAGCGCTCCAAATGGCGTAGCTAAAGGATGCGCACCCCTGATCGTTTTGTCAAGTCAGCGGGACAATCTAGGACAATCCGGTTGATTCGCGCGCGACGAGGTGGAACGGAACGGTGAGTTGCTCCGGAGGCGAGTCTGGGTCGGCGAGTTGCTTGGCAAGAAGTCGGACAGCTTCACGCGCCATCCACTCCTTGTCGATGAAGATGGTGGACAGCGTGGGTGAGGCAAATCGGCCGTCTTCGATGTCGTCGATCCCGATCACCGCGACGTCCTCCGGCACCCTCAGCCCGCGTCGTCGAAGGGCCGACATCGCCCCCAGAGCGAGCAAGTCGTTCGCGCAGAAAAGCCCGTCGAATTCGATGCCCGCGTCGAGGAGCTCATCCACTGAGCGAGCGCCGTCTTCGCGAGTCCAATCTCGAACCCCTCCAACGGGCCCGGCTTCGCGCAAGCCGGCCTCCTGAAGTGCGAGGTGGAAACCTGCCTCACGCTCCGAGACTACAAACGGGTCACCGAAGGTCTTGTCGCCGATCATCACCAAGCGCGAGCGACCCTGATCCAACAGGTGCTTGGTGGCAGCATGCGAGATCGCCACTGAATCAATCCCGACCCGATCGACGGACGACAACTTCGATCGCTCGCCCAAGAGAACGAGCGGGGCGCGACCGCGCCTCTGCTCGATCTCCTCGTCCTCGATCACCGAGGGACTGAAGATGAGACCGTCGGCAGAGCCCAGGTTCCACGAGTCCGCAGCTTCTCGTTCGCGCTCCAACAGGTTGTCGGTCTGCTGAACGATCAGACGCATCCCCACTTCACCTGCTGCGGCCACCGCGGCTCGCGCCAACTCGGCGAAGTAGGGTTGCGCAAAATTCGGGATCGCAAGACTCACAAGACCCGTCCGCCCCGAAACGAGGTTCTGGCCGATTGCCTGTGGTCGGTAGCCGAGCTTGTCGATTGCGGCGTTGACGCGCTGCCGCATCGACTCCCGAACGTGCGGATGGTTGTTGATCACGTTCGAGACGCTGCTCTTCGAGACCTGCGCCTCGGCGGCGACGTCTTCGAGTGTTACTTGCCGACCCATTGCCATCCTTCGATCCTCCCCCGACTGCGCGTAGGGCCCCTCGGGCCGGCAGCTCATTTGGAGCGTACCAAACACAAGATGCGGCGGCGCCGCGGAAGGTGGCCGTGTCGCTGAGCTGCCGACACGGCCACCGTGAGGTGCTGACCTAGCCCACGGTCATGATTGCGAAGTCATCGCACACCCCGGCAGCTGATCCAGTGCCCTTGTAGCAATAGATGTTCGCCTGCGTGTTGGCAGTGCCCGTGGTGAATACCACCGCTCCGGGGGCGTATGTCGCCCCGGCAACGTTATGGAAGTACTCCGCGGCCCCGAACGACTTGACGCCGACAGAGATCTCCTCGCCTGACACGGCGTGCAGCCACCCGGTGAGAACGTATGTCTTGCCCGGTTGCAACCCGGTGATCGTCTGCTGCACACCGCTGTTCGCCACGCCCGTGGCGAGGCCGAACGAGCCGCTATGAGCAGCGGATGCCGTGACACTGACGCCCACCGCAGACGAGAGACCCCACGGTGTTCGCGAGCCGGTCTCGAAGCCTCCGTTCACGACCGGGTTTGCGGCGTTCGTCAGCTTGACGATGCTGAAGTCGTCGCAGAATCCCGCCCCAGACCCAGCGTTCTTGTAGCAGTAGACCGTCGCGGTCGTGCTGCTCGGTCCAGTGGTGAACGGAACGGTAGTGAGCGCCCACGTCGAGTCGGTCGACTGAGCGAAGGTCTCTGGGGCGCCGTAGTTCTTGACTCCGATGGCCACCTGTTCGCCGACGACCGCGACCTTGGTCCAGGCCGACAAGAGGTACGTGGTCGATGGGGCGAGCCCGGTGACTATATTCTCGACTCCGCTGTTCGCGTGGCCGGTCTGGAGGGCCGAGGTGCCGTTGAACCGCGTGCTGGTCGTGACGGACGATCCGGCGCCACTCAGGGTCCACGGAGTGATAGCCCCGGAGTCGAAGCTGCCATTTCGCACGAGGTTCGTATTGGCCTTCTCGTACGCGCCGATGCTGGGCACAGCCGCAATCGAGTTGCCGGCGAAGTCCCTGCCGCCGTTGGAGGCGATGGGCACACCAGCGCCCAAAGCCGGCGACGATTCCCGGGGCTGATAGGCAGTCGCGCCGATCGAGGCCTGCGCCGCCGATTCCAGAGGGCCGACTAGCTGGGGGTCCAGGTAGACCGACCCGGTTGTCGGCTCGTTGCCGTTGTGCGGCCCATAGAACAGGTTGTTGGCGAAGACCGAGCCGGTCGTGTACAGGTAGCCCCTGATCCCGTAGTTCAGCACCAGGTTGTTCCGGAACTTGTAGGAACCGGGCTGGGTGCCCCCGCTTCGCGTTCCGACCACCCAAGTCTGCTGTCCGGATGAGATGTAGATCGTGTTGTTGTAGATGTCCGGAAGGGGCGCGGACGAGCCGCTCAGATTGGGGATGGGGCCAGGGAAGTCAAACACGTTGTGAGTGCGGTTGAAGTTGCTCGTGATCGGGCAGCTGGCCGTGTTCGTGTCGTCTTCGCTCACGTTGTAGCGAACGACCGTTCCATCGCTCGGGGGGATGTTGCCGGTCTGCGGCATCATCATGAGAAAGCCGCCGGAGTTGTTGCGCGAGTAGTTGTACTGGATCGTCGTGTTGTGATTGCCCCAGTCGACGTCGTACGCCATGCCGTCCTGCTGGTTGATCGTGCAGGCGACCGAATTGTTCTGGATTATCGTGTCGTTGCTGCCTGCCACCCAGATCGATGCTGATGCCCCGTTGCAGACTTGGCCGGCCGGCGGGCAGCCGGCCATCGACTTCGACCCGCCGTACGCCGCATCGTTTCCGTCAATCAGCCCTCCGCTGCCGTTGACGATCAGAATGTCGTCGCCGCCCGAATACCGGATGTTGTTGTTCAAGATCCGAATGTTCGTCGGCTTGGGCGTCCCGTCGTTGGGGTTGTCTGGCGTGACCGCAACCGCGATGCGATCGACGTGGTCGAACGTGTTGTTGGCGACGGTGACGTCGTTCCAGGTGGAGGCGGGCGTGGTGTGGTCGGTCTGGATGGCGACACCCGCGTTCGAGGAGTACCAGCCGCCCGCCCATCCTGAGATGTTCCGAATGGTCATGTTGGTGATGGAGATGCCCGAGAGCGTCGTGCCGGAGGAGTTCTCGACCATCACCCCTGTTCTGTAGGCGGGAGAAGCTGCGGCATCTCGCACCTCGAGACCTGAGAGCTGCCACTGCTGAACGTTGAGGAGCTTGATTACCGCACCTACAACGCCGTTGCCGTCGATGATCGGCTTGGCGCCAGATCCATAGCTCGTGATGACGGCGGGGCTGCCTGACGCTCCCGAGCCCGACGGTGTCAGCTGTCCGACACAGGTCGTCCCGGCCTTGAACAGCACGCGTTCGCCCGGGCCGAACTGCAAGGAGTTCACCGGCGCCAGGGAGTTCCACGGATCCGCCTGAGTTCCCGAGCCGTTCGTACCGGCTGAGCAGTCGACGTAGTGGTCTGATCCTGCGGCGTTCGCCACCCAGACGTTGCTTTGCCCCGCCACGGTGAGGAGCGCGGCGGCGAGGAGCGCAAGCATCCCTCGGCGATATTTTGGACTTGTCAGCATGGGATGTTCCATTCTCCTTTGAACGGTACCGCGACTTGGAGCGCTCCAAGTCGCGGTACACTTTCTCCCAGAACGCCCAAGCTGTCAACCACCATGCGGGTCGACGACTGGTCGATACGACCTCGATTCGATGACGACCGCGAGAAGGATCCACAATGACGTTGCCCCCGATCAACCCGAGCGACCTGCCCGATCCGGTCGACGTCTCCGACAACACGGCGGCCCTGGCCGGCGTGAAGCAGGTCATCGAAGCCGGGCCCTACGAGGCGAGCTGGGAGTCACTCCAGAGCTACCGGGCTCCGCTCTGGTACCACGACGGCAAGTTCGGGATCTTCCTGCACTGGGGCGTGTTCTCGGTCCCCGCGTTCGAAGACGAGTGGTATTCCCGCAACATGTACCTGCAGGGCTCGAAGCCGTTCGAGCACCACGTCGCCACCTACGGGCCGCAGCGCACCTTCGGCTACAAGGACTTCATCCCGAGCTTCACGATGAACAAGTTCCAGCCCGACGACTGGGCCGCCCTGTTCAAGGAGGCGGGCGCACAGTTCGTAGTGCCGGTGGCTGAGCATCACGACGGGTTCGCCCTGTACGACACCGACCGTTCGCGGTGGAGTGTCACGCAGCTGGGGCCGCGCCAGGACGTGTTCCGCCAGCTCGGCGACGCCGTCGATCGCGCCTGGATGGTCTTGGGCGCCTCAAGTCATCGCGCAGAGCACTGGTTCTTCATGAACGGAGGGAGCCGATTCGATTCCGACGTTCGCGATCCCGCCTACGCGGACTTCTACGGGCCGGCCCAGCGAGAGGAGATCGCGCCGAATGAGCGCTTCCTCGAGGACTGGCTGCTGCGATGCGTCGAGATCGTCGACAAGTACCGACCCCAGATCTTCTACTTCGATTGGTGGATCGAGTCGGCCGCCTTCGAGCCGTATCTGCGTCGCTTCGCGGCGTACTACTACAACCGCGCCGCGGAGTGGGGCCGTGAGGTCGTCATCAACTTCAAGTGGGACTCCTTCGCGCCCGGAAGCGCCGTCTACGACATCGAACGCGGCGCCATGGGCGGCATCCGCGATGTCGTGTGGCAGAACGACACCTCGGTGTCGCGCACCTCCTGGAGCTGGGTCGAGGGACACGACTACAAGGGCGCCCACGAACTGATTGCCGAGCTGGCTGACACCGTGTCGAAGAACGGCGTGCTCCTTTTGAACATCGGACCGAGAGCCGACGGCGCCATCCCAGAAGAGGAACGCCGGCTCCTCCAGGCCATCGGGGCGTGGCTGACGCGAAACGGCGAAGCGATCTACGGCAGCCGACCGTGGACGATTCCCGGCGAGGGCCCGACCGTGGTCACGGTCGGCTCATTCGTTGACAGCTCCTCGCCCGAGTACACGGCCGCGGATGTTCGATTCACGACACGAACCCACGTCACCGGCGACTACGTGTACGCGACCTTGCTTGCCCATCCCGAGGATGGGGTCGCGCGAATCCGATCGTTTGGGAGCGGCGCCGGGCTCCTCGCACGAGGCATCCGGGAAGTTCGAGTGCTCGGTTCTCAGGATGAGGTTGCGTGGCAACAATCAGCTGAATCGCTCGATGTGACGCTGCCGACCCAATCGCAGACAGCCGCGGGCCCGGTCGTGCGGCTCTACCTCGAGGACGACACTCGGTCACCCCGGGTCGACTTCTTGCACGGATGACGTCGTCGGCCCAGTCTGCGCCGACAGTTCGTTCGGTTTAGCGGCCGCGGCTGGTCGGCCGTTGATCGATTGAAAGGGCGCTTCCGGGGTGAGCTGGATCGACCCTACCTTCCGGCCGAATACCAGGCGTCCCTGGCGACCTCCGCGAAGTACGGCTGGGCGAAGTTCGGGATCGCGAGGGCGACCTGTCCCGTCGAGCCGGACCGGAGGTTCTGGCCCATCGCCAGCGGCCGGTAGCCGAGCTTGTCGATCGCGGCCTGCACCCGTTCGCGCACGGCGTCCCGGACGTGCGGATGGTTGCGGATGACGTTCGAGACCGAGCTCTTCGAGACGCCGGCCTCGCGGGCCACGTCCAGCAAGCTGACGCGCGACTGCCCACCGTTCCGAGTGGCTTCCGAAGCCATGCGACCACCTCCGGATCGGGGTATGACGCGTTCCAAGCCGAGATGACAGCCCGGGAGGGGCGAGGCCCTCCGGCCCCGCCCTCGCCGTCCGCCCGTCAGGGGAGTGCGGTCACAGCGTCCAGTGCTGGTTGGCGCCCCCGTTGCACGGGTACTGCTTCAGCCGGACGCCGTTCGCCGTCGACGACGCCGGCACGTCGAGGCACTTGCCCGAGTGCCGCGCCACGATCTCGACGTAGCCGCCGCTCACGCTGCGCAGCTGCCACTGCTGGTTGGTGCCGCTGCCGCAGGTGTACTGGATGATCGCCGCGCCGTCGGCCGTCGAGGCGTTGTTGACGTCCAGGCACTTGCCGGAGTGCTGCGCGACGAGGTTGTAGTAGCCGTTGCCGAGGTTCTGCAGAGCCCACTGCTGGTTTGCCCCGCTCCCGCAGGTGTACTGGTCCACCTCGGCCGCGTTCGCCGTCGAGGCGCTGACCACGTCGACGCACTTGCCCGAGCTCTGGTTCACGATGTCGGTGACCGTGGCGCCGGCGGCGTTGCCCGCGTTCGGGTCGACGTTGTCGCCCCACGCCCAGCGCAGCTGGTTCGCGCCCGACGCGTTGCGGACCGTCAGCGAGAGGTCGGTGCCGCTGCCGCCCTTGATGTACATCGAATAGCCGTCGTAGCCGATGGTGCCGGGCTTGCCGCCGATCGCCGGCCAGTAGGTGCCACCCATCTGGTTCTCGCGCATGACGTCGGTGACCGCGCGGATGTGGCGCACGAAGTTATTCGTGCTGTTGGGGTCGCCGTAGTTCAGGCCGGTGTTCATGGCCGCGCCGAACTCCGTCATGACGGCGCGGGAGGCGCAGTTCCCGAGGCGGGTGATGACGTGGTTGCGCCAGCCCTCGTAGGTGTTGTCCCCGTAGAAGAACGCGTAGTGGTGGTAGGACAGCAGCGTCCCGCTGAAGCGGCTGTCGTTGCACACGTCCCGCAGGTCCTGGCTGTAGCCGACGCCGCCGATCAGGACGCGGCTGGGCACCGCCGAGTAGTGGTAGTCGAGCCAGTCGGCGGCGACGTCGCGCCACTCGGCGGAGCTGTAGCCGTGCGGCTCGTTCATCGGCTCGAAGTACACGTTGGTGTTGGACCCGTACTGGTACGTCACCGTGGACCACATGGTGTTCCACGCAGCGTAGTTCGTGATCCGGCCGCCGGAGGCGGCGCCGTCCTCCCAGTAGGCCAGGATGACCTTGAATCCGCGGGCCGTCGCGGCGTCGATCGCGCCGCGGTAGTTGTTCCACCAGGCCGTGCCGACCGTGTGCGTGTTGATCGGCAGCCGGACGGTGTTGACGCCGAGCGTGCTCGCCATGTCGTCGTACACGGCGTTGGCCTTGGCCTGGACGGTGGCGTAGCTGTCGGAGCTGCTCAGGCCGTCGAGGACGAGCGGCCCGGTGCTGAAGTTGTCGCCCAGCACCGCCCAGTTCATGCCGCGGAAACCGCTGGTGGCGGCCGTGGCCGGGGCGGCGAGGGACAGCGCGGTGATCGGGAGCAGGACGAGGGCGGCCAGCATGCCGACCGCTCGCCGGAAGAGCGGCCGCCAGGCGGGCGGAGTAGTGCGATGACGTGCGTTCATGGTGTCGACCTATCTCGTGCGCCGTTGCACGTAGCGGGACCCGAACTGTGGGCGATGCGGACATCAAACTATTAACGTCAACATCGGCGCAATTCTCGCGTTTCGCCCGCACGAGGTCAAGAGCGCGGACCACCTGACCAGCGGCGACGCGTGTCCTGCGGGATTCCCGCAGGATGTGGCCGGGCGCGCGTGGCGCGGTGCGCGGGGACGACCCGCTGCCCTACTTTTGGGCGCTATGGAAAGCGCGCCGCCCGGCACTCCGACCAGTCCGCAGCCACCCGGCCCGCAGGAGCCCGGCCCGGAACGGCCCAGCCTGGAACGGCCCAGCCCGGAGCCCGCCATCCTGGAGCTGCGGATCCACGGCATCGCGAACGAGCTGCCGTACGGCGCGCTCGACCTGCCCCGCGGCGAGGTGACCCAGTCCGACGGCGACGGCCTGGGCAGCTTCTGGATCCCGACCCGTGCCGCCGAGGCGCGAGACAAGGCCCTCCCGCCGGGGCACGTCCACGCGATCCGGCCCGACGTGCGCCGCGAGGCCTACTCGTGGGGCGCGATGGCGCGGCTCGGCGGCATCCCGTTCGGCGGACTGCTGGGCGTGGTGGGCAAGCTCGCGGTGCGTCTCCTGTGGGCGGCGATGGTCCCGTTCGGCCTGGTGAACGCTGCGTACTGGGCACGCCGCATCCCGGACCCCGAGCCCGGCGCGCACGGGGCGCCCGGCGCGCGGGAGGCGCACGGCCGCTCGGGCAGCCTGCGCCCCGAGGCGACCGCCGCGCTGACCCGGGTGTTCGCGCTCGGGCTGACGCTCCTGTTCGTCTCGGCCGTGGCCACGGTCTCGCTGTCCGTGCTCGGCACGCGCTGCATGGGCCTGGCGACGGCGGGGGCCGACTCCGTCGTCCCCGTCTGCGCGCGCCTGCCCGCCGCGCTGTACGGCCTGGCCCGGATGGACGTCGGCGACCGTCTTGCGCTGCTGTCCCTCGTGCCGGTGCTGCTGGTCGGGGTGCTGGTGGCGGTGGCGCACAGCGGCCAGGTCCGGTTCGAGTCGAAGTTCTCGGTGATGCGTGCCGGGGGCACCGTGCCGCCGTCGGGCCCGCCGCTGTACCGGGCCGGCTTCTGGACGCAGCGCTCGGGCTCGGGCCTGCTGTGGGCGCACCTCGGCGCGGCCCTCGGGCTGACGGGGCAGTTCCTCACCTGGACCCGGTACGCCGACGCCGGCCTGCCGATGCCCGGCCTCCCCGTGGCGGGCCTGGTGGTGATCCTCGGGGCGTGCGCGTTCGTCGCCCTGCGCACCGACGACGATGGCGTCCAGGCCGTCACCTCCCGCTGGAAGGGCCGGGCCGGTCTCGGGGTGTTCGCGGCCGGGCTGATCGTCTGGCTGGTGGCCTTCATCGCCTGTGTCGCGGGGCCGCAGCCGGCGGTCATGCCCGCCCTGATCGGCCTGGACCTCGTGCCCGCGCTGCTCGGCGTCGGGCTGTTCGGCATCGCGGCGACCGGGCTGGCCTGGCGCACCGCGCGCAGCACCGCGGCCGTCGCCGCCTGGACCGCCGTACCGGTGGTCGCCACCGCGTGCGTGGCGGTGGTGCTGGTGACCGAGCCGGGCGCGCCGCTGCGCCACCCGCTGGTCGCGGCCGCGGTGCTCGCCGTCCTGAGCCCGGTCGCGGTGGTGCTGGCGGCGATCCTGCAGCGGCGTCGTACCCAGGAGGGCTGGAACGGCGCGGGACCTGGCGTGTTCCTGCTGGTGTCCGCCGCGGCGGCCGCCGTGTACTCGAGCCTGCTCGTGCTCGGCGTGCAGTGGTTCCTGCGCGAGGGCGAGCACGCGGCGCCAAAGCCCCTCGGGGACGGCCTGGTCGGCATCCCCCGCGGCGTGGCCGACGCCGAGCTCGTGCGGGTGCCGCCCGTGTACACCGAGTTCGGGACGGCGTCCGTGGTGATCGCGCTGGTGTTCCTGGTGCTGGTCGTCGTGGCGCTGGGCGGGCCCTACGTCTTCGACGCGGTCCGCTCCCGGGCGCTGTGGATCCCGGGCGCGCCGCGCACGCTCGGGCCGCAGTACGGCCCGGCGGTGCCCGCGTGGCGGGCGGTGGCCGACGCCCCGGACCCCGACGGCGGCCCGAACCCCGTGCTGGAGCGCGTGCTGCGCGGCCGGCAGGTCGCGGCCATGTCGCACCGGGCGGAGCTCGCCGCCGGCGCCCTGGCGGCGGCCGCCTACGTCGCGGCCCTGGTGGCCCACATCCCGCTGATCGCCCAGCACGACGACACCGGCACCGTCCAGGTGCCCACGTGGCTGTCCGGCCTGGCGGTGCCGGCCCTCGGGGTGCTCGCGACGACCCTGGTGGTGAGCGCCATGGCGGCCGGCGCGGGAGGCGGCCCGGCGCGCCCGTGGGGCCTGCTCTGGGACCTTCTGTGCTTCCTGCCGCGCAGCGCCCACCCGTTCGGCCCGCCGAGCTACGCCGAGCGGGCGGTGCCCGAGGTGCGCTCCCGCGTCGACGCCTGGCTCACCGGCGCCGACATCGCCGACGACGCCGAGCGCGAACGGGTGGCCCCCACACGGCGCGTGGTGCTGTCCGGCCACTCGATGGGCGGCGTGCTGGCCGCGGCGGTGATCCTGATCCGGGCGGGCAACCCTCTGCCCGACACCACGGACGGCCGCGTCGGCCTGCTGACCTACGGCATGCAGCTACGCCCGTTCTTCGGGCGGTTCTTCCCGGACCTCCTCGGCCCGACGACGATCGGCACGCCACCGTGCACCGGGCCGGCCTGGTCGGCGGACCCGTGGGGCGGCCAGGTGCGGGGTACGGCGGCGACGCCCACGGGCGCGGCGGGGGGTTCCGGACCCGGGGCTGCCCCGGCGGCGCCGTTGACGCCGGAGCGCCCCGAGCCCGGCTCGGGGGAACAGGTCACGCTGGTGTCACTGCTGACCTGCGGTGCGAAGCCCGCATGGGTGAACCTGTGGCGGCGCACCGACTTCCTGGGCTTCCCGGTGGTGGGCTACGGGGTGAACGAGATAGACCGCGGGGCGGAGGAGATGGACCGGTCGGCCTATCTCTTCGCCGTGGCGGCCCACGCGGGCTACCAGTCGTCGTGGGCGTACCACGCGGCGCTGGACGAGGTGATCGCTCGGCTGAGGGTCACGCGGCGAGGGGAGCCGGGCTGACGACGTCGCGCAGCCGGGCCAGCGCGCTCTCGAGGATCTGGGCGACGCGCTCCTTGGTCACGCCAAGGCGGCGGCCGATCTCGTCGAGGGTGCGCGTGGTGCCGTCCAGGAGCCCGAAGCGCATCTCCAGGACGCGGGCCTCCACGGCGTCGAGGTGCCGCAGGGCCTGCCGGACGCGGCGGCGCAGCATGGTCTGCTCGAGGGTCGGCCCGCTCTGGCTCGCCGACTCGGCCTGCTCGGCGGCGGCGACCGCGCGGACGATGGAGCGGCGCACCCAGCGGTGGGCGTAGGCGGCGAACGTGCCGTGCGCGGGGTCGTACGAGTCGGCGGCGCGCACCAGGCCGACGTTGCCCTCCTGCACCAGGTCCATGAACGGCATACGGCCGGAGTAGGTGGTCGCGATGGTCGGCACGAGGCGGAGGTGGGCGAGGACGAGGCGCTCCTTCGCGTATTGCCCGTCCTTGACCCGCGCTTCGAGCTGTACGCGGAAGCTGGGGGAGACTGCGGTGGAGCTGAGGGTCCGTGCGGCGTCCGCGCCGGCGACGGCCCGCTCGAGGAGAGACTCGAGCTGCGCGTCGTCCAGCGACGGCGTGCGCTCGATCATTGCCGCGTAGGACTGGGGCAACGCTGGGTGCGGGGTGGGTTCCTTGCTGCGGCGGGCGCGGGACGACCGGTGATTTCGGGTAGTTCTCATCACAACTCTCCTCACGAGCGGGACGAACTTTCCTTGCCCGGAGAATATGGAGTCTTGGTGCCCCGAGGGAAGGGGGAAGGATTTCGCTCTCAGAGATAACGGGACGATAACGGCGTCCCAGCGCGGCCGTGCGCGGAACTCGGGTTCCAGGCGTCGGCAGCGACCTGCGAGGTCGCGCCGAGCACATGACAGCGCAGACCCGTCCCGGAAGACTCGTGCCATGGGCCCGCGCGCCGTCCGCTGGGTGTTGCACGTCGACCTCGACCAGTTCCTGGTCGCGGTCGAGGTGCTGCGCCGCCCGGAGCTCGCCGGGAAGGCGGTGATCGTGGGCGGGCGCGGCGACCCGGCCGAGCGGGCGGTGGTCTCGACGGCGTCGTACGAGGCGCGGAAGTTCGGCGTCGGGTCGGGCATGCCGCTGCGCGTCGCGGCCCGCAAGGTGCCGCACGCGATCATCCTGCCCGTCGACCACGAGGTCTACCTCGAGGCCTCCGGGCACGTGATGGACACCCTCCGCGGGCTCGGCATGGTGGTCGAGGTGCTCGGCTGGGACGAGGCGTTCCTCGGCTGCGACGCCGACGACCCGGAGGCGGTAGCCCGCCGGGTGCAGGAGGCGGTTCTCGCCGCCACCGAGCTGCACTGCTCGGTCGGCATCGGCGACAACAAGATCCGCGCGAAGATCGCCACCGGGTTCGGCAAGCCGGCGGGCGTCTTCCGCCTCACCGAGGACAACTGGTTCGACGTGATGGGCCGGCGGCCCACGATCGACCTGTGGGGCGTCGGGTCCAAGGTGTCCAAGCGCCTCGCCGCGCACGGCATCGACACCGTCGCCCACCTCGCCGCGGCCGACGGCGACGTGCTGGTCGCCGAGTTCGGGCCCCGCATGGGCGCCTGGTACGGCGACCTGGGGCGGGGGCGCGGCTCCGCCGTCGTCGACGACACGCCCTGGGTGGCGCGCGGGCACAGCCGCGAGACCACCTACCAGCGCAACCTCACCACGCCCGAGCAGGTGGAGGCGGCGCTGCGGGACCTCGTCACGCAGGTGCACGCCGACACCGAGGCGGAGGACCGGCCGGTCTTCCGGATGGGCCTGAAGGTGCGCTACGCGCCCTTCTTCACGCAGAGCTACTCGAAGAAGCTCCCCGCGTCGACGCGGTCGCTCGCGGAGATGACCGCCGCCGTCCTCGCCCTCGCGGCGGGCATGGAGCCCGGCCGCGAGGTGCGCCTGCTCGGCGTGCGCGCCGAGATGGTGATGCCCGACGGCGGTGACCCCCTCGAGCGCACGCCCGTCCGCGGGCGGATCTGACGGCCCGGGACGACAGGTCAGGGAGAATGCACGGGTGACCACCCTCGACGTCGTCCGCATCGACGACCCCACCGACGAGCGCCTCGCCGACTACAACAGCCTCACCGACGTCGTGCTGCGCTCCAAGCACGAGCCGGCCAAGGGGCTCTACATCGCCGAGAGCTCGACGGTGATCCGGCGGGCGCTCGCCGCGGGCCACCGGCCGCGGTCGTTCCTCATGGCGCCGAAGTGGCTGGACTCGATGACGGACCTGATCGCCGAGACGGGCGCGCCGGTCTACGTCGCCGAGGAGCCGCTGCTGAAGGCGATCACCGGCTTCCACCTGCACCGCGGCGCCCTGGCCGCCATGCACCGGCCGCCGCTGCCCGGCGTGGACGAGGTGCTCACGAGCGCGCGCGGCGGGGCGGGGGCGCGCCGCGTCGTGATCCTCGAGGACATCGTCGACCACACGAACGTCGGTGCCGGGATGCGCGCGTGCGCGGCTCTCGGGGTGGATGCCGTGCTGTTCACGCCGAGCTGCGCGGACCCGCTCTACCGACGGGCCGTCCGGGTCTCCATGGGGACCGTCTTCCAAGTTCCGTGGACGCGGATCGATCCGTGGCCGAGCGGCATCCGGACCCTGCACGAGCATGGCTTCAAGGTGGCAGCGCTCGCGCTGGAGGATGATTCGATCTCGCTGGACGACCTGGTGGCCGACCCGCCGGAGAAGCTCGCGCTGGTTCTCGGGACGGAGGGCGACGGCCTGAAGCCCCGGACGATCGCCGAGTGCGACATGACCGTCCGGATCCCGATGTCCGGGGGAGTGGATTCCCTGAACGTCGCCTCGGCGGTGGCGGTCGCTGCCTGGGCCACGCGTGTGCCGGACGGCGATCACTGAACCGCTACGTTCTCGGCGAGGAGCGCGGGCAGCTCGGCGAGCGAGGTGATCCGCATGGGGCCGTCCGGACCCGGCTCGGTTCCGCTCCGGTCGAGCCAGATTCCGGTGAGTCCGGCGGCGTCGGCCGCCCGGGCGTCATTGTCGGCCAGGTCACCGACGTAGGCGACCGCTTCGGGCGGCAGGTCGAGAGCGGCGCAGGCGACGTGGAACGCCGCGGCCGCGGGCTTGGCGACACCGAGCTCCTCGGCGCAGGCCAGCACCTCGAAGCGGTCGCGGATGCCCAGGGCGCGGAGCTTCTGATCCTGCTGGAAGGCGGCATTGTTGGAGAGCACCCCGTGCCGGTATCCGGCGGCGAGCGCGTCCAGCGCCGGGACGGTGTCGGGAAACGCCCGCCAGTGGTGCTGATAGGCGCCCAAGTAGCCGCCGAACCAGGCATCGGCCTCGTCGTCGGTGAACGCCCGGCCCGCGAGGGCGCGCGCCCGCTCCCGCCGCTGGTCCTGGAAGGTCAACGCCCCGTCGAGGTAGCGCCGCACGAACGCCTCTGACACCTCGTGCCAGTGCGCGGCGGCCTCCTCCTCGGAGCCGTACCGCTCCAGCAGCCCTTCGGACGCGAGGTGTTCGAGCGCCGCGAGCCGCTCCGCACCCGAATGGTCGAACAGGGTGTCGTCGACGTCCCACAACACCGCGGCGATCCCCCGGTCACCGCTGGTGGCGTTCGGATAGCGACCGCTCATGGGCGACAAGAAGATCGGCTGAGGAGAATCACCTGCGGAACGCTACTCGGCCCCGATCAGAGCGCCAACGTGTCGCGGGAGCTGACGATCGCGGTACCGCCGAGGCGGATCCCGGCGCGCGAGCCCGCCGGTGCGGCCGCGGTGATCGCGGCGGGGCTCCCGAGAGCATCGCCCATATCCACGGTGATGGAGCTGAGGCCCTGTCCGGCGAGCAGGGCGGCAAGGCAGGCGGTGCTGTTGGCATTGGCGATGTCCTCCTCGACGCCGATCGAGGGCGCGAACATGCGCGCCGCCAGACGACTGCCGCTGTCGGGGCGGCTGTAGACGTAGCAACCGAGCAGCCCCAGCCGGTCGCAGACGGCACGGAGCCCGGTGAAGTCCGGTTCGAGCGCCGCCAGCGCCGATCGGGACCCGAGCGGCACCAGCATTCGCTCGCGCCCGATCGAAGCGATACTCGCTCCGGGGACGGCGTCATCCGGCGCGATGCCCAGTGCCGCCAGCACCGGTCGGAGCTCTTGAGGGCGCGGTTCGCGAAACTCGACGGGCCCGGTCTCGAAGCCGGCGCGAAGCTGCCCCCCGTCATTCTGGGACCAGCCGGTGAAGGCGCCGGCGGCAGTGCGCAGCACACCACGGAAGCGCTGATTCCCGGCGAGGAAGGCGAGGGCGGCGATCGTCCCGTGCCCGCATGCCGGCAGCTCGCCCTCGGCGGTGAAGAACCGCAGCGCGGCCCGGCCTTCGCCAGCGGCAACGAAAACGGCGTGGGAAGCACCGGTCATCAGCGGGATGCGGCGACGCTCATCGTCGCTCAAGGGCGTCTCCTCGACCACCGCGGTCGTGCTGCCGCCCCGGCCATCCCGCAGACACGAGCGAACGATCGCGACGCGCGGCACTCGCCCGTTCATGGGCGGCAACAGCATCGACGAAGGACCAGCATCGATCGAAGACTACTCGCGTCCCGCTCCCGTGTAGGCCAACGCTTGCACGACCGCGGCGCTGGTCGGCGTCATGGGCATCGCTCTGGACCAGCTACTCGCTGGGGTCAGTCTTCCGCCGCAGTCGCACAGTCACCCACGCTGACGTCAGACGTGGTCTCCCCTAGATCGGGTAGTGGCGCGACCCCGACTGGATCGTGATCCAGCGCAGCTCGGTGAACTCCTCCAGCGCGGCCCGAGAACCGAACCTGCCCCAGCCGCTGGCGCCGACGCCGCCGAACGGCATCTGCGGCTCGTCGTGCACCGTGGCCCCGTTGATGTGGCAGATGCCGGACCTGATGCGCCGGGCCACGGCAAGCGCGGCGGTGACGTCGCGGCTGAACACGGCGGCCGACAGGCCGTACTCGGTGTCGTTGGCGACCGCGACCGCCTCGTCCGCGCCGTCGACCTCGATGATCGCCACGACCGGGCCGAAGGACTCCTCGGTGTAGATGCGCATCTCGGGCGTGACGCCGCGCAGCACGGTCGGGCGTACGTACAGGCTGTCGGCCGTCCCGCCGGCGAGCACCTGCGCGCCCTTGGCCCTGGCATCCTCGATCAGGTCGATCACGTGGTCGCGTGCCCGGGTGTGGACGAGCGGGCCGAGGTGCGCGTTCGGGTCGTCGGGGGCGCCGACGACCAGGCTGTCGGCCTTTCGTGCCAGCAGCCCGGAAAGCTCGGCACCGACGGTGCGGTCGACGATCACGCGTTCGGTCGACATACAGATCTCGCCCTGGTTCATGAATGCCCCGAAGCTGGCGGCGGCCACCGCCTCCGTCAGGTCCGCGTCGGCGAGGACGACGAACGGCGCCTTGCCTCCCAGCTCAAGGACCACGCGAGTCAGATAGCGGCCGCCAAGCTCTCCGATGACCCGTCCAACCTTGGTCGAGCCGGTGAAGTTGACGCGCTTGACCTCGGGATGGGCGATGAGCGCCTCGACGACGCCGGGTGCGTTCTCGGGAGCGTTGCTGATCAGGTTCACGACGCCGGCCGGTGCGCCGGCGTCGTGCAGCGCCTGCACGATCGCGGCCTGGGTCAGCGGCGCCTGCTCGGAAGCCTTGAGCACCACGGTGTTGCCGTAGGCCAGGGGCATGGCGATCGACCGCACTCCGAGGATGAGCGGAGCGTTCCATGGTGCGATACCGACGACGACGCCGACGGCCTGGCGGACGCCGAGCGCAGTGAGCCCGGGGACGTCCGACGGGATGACCTCGCCCACGGCCGAGTACACCTGGGCGGCCGCCTCGGCCAGCATGCCGGTCGCGACGTGCACGTTGAACCGGCACCACGGTGCGGTGGCGCCCATCTCCCGCCCCATCAGCGCGACGATCTCGTCGGCCCGCTCGCTCAGCAGGCCGGCGGCACGCTGCAGGACGTCGCGGCGCGCGGCGGGGGCGATGGTCGACCAGGACTCGAAGGCAGCGGCGGCTGCCTCGACGGCCCGGTCCGCGTCGGCGACCGACGCGGCGGCGACGTGGGCGATCGGCTCGCCGGTGATGGCCTGGACGGTCTCCACGTAACGGCCGTCCTCGGCCGGGACGTGCCGGCCTGCGATGAAGAGGTCTGACGTGCGCACGCCGGTGGCGGTCCCGGCCTCGCGCTCGGTTGGTGACATCGATGTCTCCTCGGTGGGTGCGGCCGCCGTCGTCGTCGAGCGGCGGAACGTTGGCTGGTGCGGGTCGCAAGCCATCGTGACAGGCAGCGGTTGACCGCGTCGGCCGATCCTGACAGTGTTCTCTCTGAGCACGTTCGTTCGGATGCCGCACACTCTATCGTGCCGCGCGGTGCTCCAGGACGAGCCGAGGAGGGCCAGATGGCCGACGAGACGAGCGGTGCCGGCACGAGCCCCGACGACGTGGCAGCGCGTTCGCCTGAGTTCGTGCAGTCGCTGGAGCGCGGGCTGGCGGTGATCCGCGCGTTCGACAGCGAGCGGCCGTCGCTCACCCTGAGCGACGTGGCCCGGGAGGCGTCGCTCAGCCGCGCCTCGGCGCGCCGGTTCCTGCACACGCTGGTCGAGCTCGGGTACGTCGCGACGGACGGGCGTGAGTTCTCGCTCCGGCCGGCCGTGCTCGACCTGGGGCATGCCTATCTCTCGAGCCTCACGCTGCCCGAGATCGCGACGGTGCACCTGCAGGAGCTCTCCGAGCAGGTCGGGGAGTCGTCCTCGGTGGCGGTGCTCGACGGCGCGGACATCGTCTACGTGGCGCGTGTCGCGACGCGCCGGATCATGAGCGCGGCGATTCGCGTGGGTACCCGGTTCCCGGCCTACGCGACGTCGATGGGGCGTGCGATTCTCGCCCACGCCGAGCCGGCGGTGCTGGACGCCTACCTCGCCGCGACCGAGCTCGAGCCGCTGACGTCGCGGACGATCACGAAGCAGCGGGACCTGCGCGCGGAGCTGGTGCGGGTCCGGGAGCAGGGCTGGGCGCTGGTGGACCAGGAGCTGGAGGAGGGACTGCGGTCGGTCGCAGCGCCGCTGCGGGACGGTACGGGGCGCGTCGTCGCGGCGGTGAACGTCTCCGCGCCGGTGCGCCGTGGCGAGATCGCCGAGATCCTGGAGTACCTCCTGCCTCCGCTGCTGAAGGCGGCCGCGGCGATCGAGGCCGACCTCGCCCGGATGCGCTAGGGAGTATGGGCTGACGGCGTCGCCGTGACCAGCCCAGCGGGAAACGACGACAGGTAGGGGAGTGATCTGATGCGAGGGGCCTTTGTCTTCGACGCCGTCCGGACGCCGTTCGGACGGTACGGCGGCGCGCTCGCCCACGTCCGGCCGGACGACCTGGCCGCGTTCGTGGTCGGCGAGCAGGTGCGGCGCGCGCCAGGGCTGGATCCCGCCGTCGTCGACGACGTGATCCTCGGCAACGCCAACGGCGCGGGGGAGGACAACCGGGACGTGGCGCGCATGGCCGTGCTGCTCGCGGGTCTACCGGTCACGGTGCCGGGTGTCACGGTGAACCGGCTGTGCGGGTCGTCGCTGGAGGCCGCGGTGCAGGCGGCCCGGGCGGTCGAAACCGGCGACGCCGACGTCGTCCTGGCGGGTGGCGTGGAGTCGATGAGCCGCGCGCCGTGGGTGCTGCCCAAGACCGAGCGGCCGTTCCCGGCGGGCGACCTGAACCTGTCCTCGACCACCCTCGGCTGGCGGCTGGTCAACCCGCGGATGCGGCCGGACTGGACGGTCTCGCTCGGGGAGGCGACCGAGCGGCTGCGCGAGCGGCACGGGATCACGCGGGAGCGGCAGGACGAGTACGCGCTGCGCAGCCACACGCTGGCCCATGCCGCGTGGGAAGCCGGGCACTACGACGACCTGGTGACCCCGTACCCCGTGACCGGCTCGGAGAGCGGGCTGACCCGCGACGAGCCGATCCGTCCCGGCACCTCGCTGGAGCGGCTGGCGGCCCTGACGCCGTCGTTCCGGCCGGCGAGCGACGGCCCCGAGGGCGGCACCGTCACGGCGGGCAGCTCCTCACCGCTGACGGACGGCGCCTCGGCGGCGCTGATCGGGTCCGAGCGGGCCGTCGCGCTGACGGGCCTCGAACCTCTGGCCCGCATCGCAGGCCGGGCGGCCGTGGCGAACGAGCCGCAGTACTTCGGGTACGCGCCGGTCGAGGCCGTCACGCGTGCCCTGGAGCGCTCGGGGATCACCTGGGACGACGTCGCCGCGGTGGAGATCAACGAGGCGTTCGCCGCACAGACCCTCGCCTGCACCGACGCCTGGGGTGTCGACATGGACATCGTCAACGCGTGGGGCGGCGCGATCGCCGTCGGGCACCCGCTCGGGGCGTCGGGGACCCGCGTGCTGGGGACGCTCGCCCGGCGCCTGGTCGCCGACGGCGCCCGCTGGGGTGTCGCGACCATCTGCATCGGCGTCGGACAGGGCATGGCCGTGGTGCTGGAGAACGTGACCAACGGGAGACCCGCATGAGCGCGCCACGGTTCGCGTCGAGCGCCCTCGACGCGCTCGGGGAGGTCGCCGACGGCGCGACGGTGATGATCGGCGGGTTCGGGCCGGCCGGGCAGCCGACGGACCTCGTGGAGGCCCTGCTGGATCAGGGCGCCTCGGACCTGGTGGTGGTGAGCAACAACGCGGGTAACGGGGACGACCCGCTCGCGCGGCTGATCCAGCGGGGGCGGGTGGCCAAGATGGTGTGCTCCTTTCCACGTCAGGTGGACTCGTGGCACTTCGACGCCGCCTACCGGTCTGGAGACGTCGAGCTGGAGCTGGTGCCGCAGGGCAACCTGGCCGAGCGGATCCGGGCGGCCGGCGCCGGGATCGGCGCGTTCTTCACACCGACCGGCTTCGGCACGCCGCTCGCCGAGGGCAAGGAGCACCGCCGGATCGACGGTGTCGACCACGTGCTCGAGTACCCGATCCACGCGGACGTCGCCCTGGTGCGGGCCGACCGGGCCGACGGCGTCGGCAACCTCGTGTACCGCAAGACCGCGCGCAACTTCGGCCCGATCATGACGGCCGCCGCACGGCGCGCCGTCGTGCAGGTGCGGGAAGTCGTCCCGACCGGGGCCCTCGACCCCGAGGCCGTGGTCACACCCGGTATCTACGTGGACGCCGTCGTCCAGATCTCGGGACGCGCCACGATCGCGACGGAGGAGCCCGCATGACCACTACCGATACCGCAGCACGCCGTGCACCGCTGACCAAGGCCCAGATCGCCGCCCGGGTCGCGCATGACATCCCTGACGGGTCGTACGTCAACCTAGGCATCGGGCTGCCGACGCTCGTCGCGGACCACCTGGCCACCGGCCGCGGGATCACGCTGCACACCGAGAACGGCATGCTCGGCATGGGCCCGTCCCCGGAGCCGGACGCCGTGGACCCCGACCTCGTCAACGCGGGCAAGATCCCGGTGACCGAGCTGCCCGGCGCGTCCTACTTCCACCAGGCCGACTCGTTCGCCATGATGCGCGGCGGCCACATCGACGTCTGCGTGCTGGGCGCGTTCCAGGTCTCGACCTCGGGCGACCTGGCGAACTGGTCCACGGGAGCGCCCGACGCCGTTCCCGCCGTCGGCGGGGCCATGGATCTCGCGATCGGTGCCCGGCGCACCGTGGTGATGATGACGCTGCTGACCAAGGACGGCGCACCGAAGCTCGTGGAGCACTGCACGCTGCCGCTGACCGGCGTCGGCTGCGTGTCCCGGATCTACACGGACCTCGCCGTCATCGACGTAGGAGTCGACGGCGCACGCGTCGTCGACGTCTTCGGCAGGACCCACGGCGAGCTCGAGGAGACGCTCGGCCTGACGCTCGGCTCGACTCTCGGGAGGACTCGTTGACCGTGGAACACACGCCCGTCGCGATAGTCGGCGGCGGCCCGGCCGGGCTGCTGCTCTCGCACCTGCTGCACCGGTCCGGGATCGACCACGTGGTGCTGGAGGCCCGCTCGCGCCACGAGATCGAGCACACGCACCGCGCCGGGATCCTGGAGGCGAGCTCGGTGCAGACCCTCGTCGAGTCCGGCCTGGACCGGGTGCTGCGCGACGGCGACCGGCACGACGGGATCGTCCTGCGGTTCGACGGCGAGGACCACCACATCGACCTGACCGGGCTCACCGGACGCAGCGTGTGGCTCTACCCGCAGACCGCCGTCTTCGTCGACCTGGCCACCCGGCGCGAGGCCGACGGCGGCGACATCCGCTGGGAAGCCACGGTCACGCAGGTGCTCGACCGGGACACCGACCGGCCCGGCGTGCTCTGGACCGACCCCCAGGGAGCGACCCACGAGCTGCGCTGCGACGTGCTCGTCGGCGCCGACGGCTCCCACTCGACCCTGCGGCACACCCTGCCCGAGGCGCAGCGCCGCACCTTCGTCCACGAGTACCCCTACGCCTGGTTCGGCGTCATCGTCGAGGCACCACGCAGCGCGCCCGAGCTCGTCTACACCGCCTCCGAGCACGGGTTCGCGCTGATCAGCCAGCGCACCGAGACCCACCAGCGCATGTACTTCCAGTGCGACCCGGCCGAGGACCCGACCGGCTGGAGCGAGGACCAGATCTGGGCCGAGCTACAGCGGAGGGTCGCCGGGCCCGATGGATTCCGGCTTGTCGAGGGGCCCGTCGAGGAGCGGTCGGTGCTGCGCTTCCGCTCGTCCGTCGTGGAGCCCGTACGGCACGGCCGCATGCTCCTGGCCGGCGACGCCGCCCACACCGTCCCGCCCACCGGAGCCAAGGGCCTCAACCTGGCGCTCGCGGACGTGGTCGTGCTGCACGACGTGCTGGAGACCTGGCTCGCCAAGCGGGACGACACCGTGCTCGACGAGTACGGGCGCAGGGTGTCCGAACGGGTGTGGCGCGCCCAGCACTTCTCCGCGTGGATGAGCGGCATGCTGCACTCCCACCCCGGCGAGACGGGTTTCGCGGCCCGACGCCGGGTCGCCGAGCTGCGCACCCTCACCTCCTCGGAGGCCGGCCGCCGCTACCTCGCTGAGGGCTACACCGGCTGGGGGCCCGTGCTCGGGAAGCCGGCGCTCGCGGGTCTCCTCTCGTGAGCGCGGGCAGGAACGACGATGACGTCGAGAGGGAGATGACGATGGATGACGCAGCAGCGGACACAGCCGGCACGGCTCCGGACACCGCACTCGATACGGCCGCCGACTCGCAGGCGCAGCTCAGCGCCGAGATCGAGGCCGGGCACTGGGCGTACGAGAAGGGTCTGCAGGAGGGCGCGCCGCAGGAGCACGGCCCGCGGCGCAACTGGGCCCCGTACCGCAGCTCGCTCCTTCGGCACCCGACCAAGGACCTGCACCACGCCGACCCGGAGACGATCGAGCTGTTCGCCCCCGTCTTCGGCGAGCGCGACATCGGGGCGCTGGAGGCGGACCTGACGGTCCAGCGCAACGGTTCGCCGATCGGCGAGCGGATAGTGGTGCGCGGCCGGGTGGTCGACGGGCAGGGCCGACCGGTGCGGCGTCAGCTCGTCGAGGTCTGGCAGGCCAACGCGGCGGGGCGGTACATCCACAAGCGCGACCAGCACCCGGCACCGATCGACCCGAACTTCACCGGGATCGGGCGGATGCTGACCGACGACGACGGCTGGTACCAGTTCCAGACCATCAAGCCGGGTCCCTACCCGTGGAAGAACCACTTCAACGCCTGGCGCCCGGCGCACATCCACTTCTCCCTGTTCGGGCGGGAGATCACGCAGCGCATCGTCACCCAGATGTACTTCCCGGGCGACCCCCTGTTCCCGCTGGACCCGATCTACCAGTCGATCCAGGATCCGCGGGCCCGCGAACGGCTGGTGGCGGCCTACGACCACGACGTCTCGCGGCACGAGTGGGCCACCGGGTACCGGTGGGACATCGTGCTGACCGGGTCGCATCGCACCTGGACCGAGCCGGAGGACGGCGATGAGTGAACCAGCCACGAACGATCTGCTTCCGCCGACGCCGGGGCAGACCGTCGGGCCGTTCTTCGGCTACGCGCTGCCGTATGCGCGCGGCAACGAGCTGGTCGAGGCGGGGACGCCGGGCGCCGTCCGCCTGCACGGGACCGTGTACGACGGCGCGGGTGCCCCGGTGCCCGACGCGCTGATCGAGATCTGGCAGGCCGACCCCGCGGGCGCGGTCGTACACCGGAGCGGGTCGGTCCTGCGGGACGGCACGTTCACCGGCTGGGGCCGCGCCGAGACCGATCGCGAGGGCGGGTACTGGTTCCGCACGCTGAGCCCTGGTGCGACCGAGCCGGGCCGGGCGCCGTTCTTCGCCGTGACGGTCTTCGCCCGCGGGCTGCAGGACCGGCTGTTCACCCGCGCCTACCTGCCGGACGCCACGACCGACGACGTCGTCGCGCTCATCCCGGGCCCGCTGGAGAACGACCCGCTGCTCGCCTCGCTCGAACCCGAGCGGCGCGCGACGCTGGTCACGGCGCGCGAGCCCGACGGCTCGCTGCGCTACGGCGTCGATTGCTCGCTGCGCTTCGATATCCGACTCCACGGGGAGGGAGAGACGGTGTTCCTCACCTACGACGAGGGGCCGGCAGCCGGAAAGGACGGCGTCGGTGCCTGACGTCGGCCTGCTGTGGCCGGGGGCGGCGGGCGACGACGTCACCGACGACGTCGCCGTCCTGCGAGCGCTGCTCGCGGCCGAGGTGGCGTGGGTCCGTGCCCAGGCCGCCGTCGGGCTGGTGCCCGGCGCGGCCGCGGACGCCGTCGAGGCCGCGGCCACGGAGCTCGGCGGTGCGACCGCCGAGGGGCTCGCGCGCGAGGTCGCCGCCGAGTCCGCCGGCGGCGGCAACCCCGTGATCCCGCTGCTGGCCCGGCTGCGAGCCGCTGTCCCCGAGCACACCACGACGATCCACACGGGCCTGACCAGCCAGGACGTGCTCGACACCGCGCTGGTCCTGGTGCTGCGCGACGCCGCTCACGCCGCAGTCCGCGATCTCGGTCGGGCGTGCACGGCGGCAGCCCGACTGGCGCGCACCCATCGCGACGCCCCGGCACTGGGGCGAACGCTCGGCCAGGCCGCCGTCCCCACCACGCTCGGCGCCCGGTTCGCGGGCTGGCTCGGCGGCCTGCGCGCGGCCCGCCAGCACCTCGGCGACGTCGCCGAGGTGCTCCCGCTCGCCTTCGGCGGAGCGGCCGGCGAGCTGTCCGGCGTCGCCCGGCTCACCGACGACCCGTACGCGCTCGTCGACGCCTGGGGCGGCGAGCTCGGCCTGCCCGTCCCGCCCGGCCCGTGGCACACCACGCGCACGCCCATGACCCGTGCTGCCGCCGCGCTCGCCGAGACCTGCGCCGCGTTCGGGCACGTCGCGGGCGACGTCCTCCAGGGCGTCCGCCCCGAGGTGGGCGAGCTGCGCGAACCGGCGGCTCCCGGCCGGGGGACGTCGTCGGCCATGCCGCACAAGCGCAACCCCGTTCTCTCCGTGCTGCTGCGCCGGTCGGCGATCGCGGCGCCGCACCTGGCCGCGACCGTGCAGAGCGCGGCGGGCCTCGCCGCCGACGAGCGGTCCGACGGCGCGTGGCACGCCGAGTGGCCCGCCCTGCAGCAGCTCGCCCGGCACGCCGTCGTCACGGCTCGCCTCGGTGCCGAGCTGCTCGAAGGGCTCGAGGTCGACACCTCGGCGGCCGCGCGGAACCTGCACGCCGCACTGCCTGACGCCCGGGGCGTCGGGATGGCGCCCGCCGTCGTCGACCGGGTGCTGGCGCAGCTCGCTGCTCAGGACTCCGCCACTGATGAGTCCAGCCTGGAGGAATCATGACCGCCGCCCCCGCACTCGGTGCCAGCGCCTACGCGCTCACGGACAGGTCCCGGCCGCTGCTCGTGCTCGGGCCGTCGCTCGGCACCGGCGTCACAGCGCTGTGGCAGGACGTCGTGCCGCTGCTGGCCGGCGACCTCGACGTCGTCGGGTGGGACCTGCCGGGGCACGGCTCGGCGCCCGCACCCGACGCCGCCGACCTCGCCGGGCTGACGGTCGCGGATCTTGCGCGCTCGGTGCTCGACGTCGTCGACCGGGCCCAGGCCGAGCGCGGCGACGAGGGCGCCCCGTTCTGGTACGCGGGCGTGTCCGTGGGCGGCGCCGTCGGGCTGCAGCTCCTGCTCGACGCGCCCGAACGCCTGCGCGGTGCGGCCCTGATCTGCACCGCGGCCTCGTTCGGAGAACCCGGACCATGGCTGGAGCGGGCGCGGCTGGTCGAAGCCGCCGGCACGCCCACACAGGTGGTCGGCTCGACGCAGCGCTGGTTCGGTCCCGGGTTCGTCGAGCGCGAGCCCGAGGTGGTGCTGCGGCTGCTCGCCGGCCTGCAGACGGCCGACCGGATCGGCTACGGCGCCGTGTGCCGGGCGCTGGCGACGTACGACCTGCGGTCTCGGCTCTCCGCGACCCCGGTGCCCGTCCTCACGATCGCGGGCGAGCACGACGTCCCCGCGCCACCCGCCGCCCTCGAGGAGATCGCCCGAGGCGTCGGCGCCGTCCGCACGGAGGTGCTCGGCGGCGTCGCGCACCTCGCCCCGGCCGAGGCTCCCGTCCGCGTGGCCGAGCTCGTGCGCGAGCTCGTGACCGTGGGGGCGGTCCGGTGACCGGCGGCCCCGGGGTCGAGGCCGGGCCCGAGCCGGAGCCCGAGCGCCTGCCCGAAGGCACTGGCGACGGGATGCGCGTGCGGCGCGAGGTGCTCGGCGACGCGCACGTCGACCGGGCGACAGCGGGCACCACGGAGTTCACCGCCGAGTTCCAGGACCTCATCACCCGGTACGCGTGGGGCGAGATCTGGACCCGTCCGGGCCTGGACCGGCGCAGCCGCTCCATGATCACGCTCACGGCTCTGGTCGCGGGCGGGCACTGGGGCGAGCTCGCGATACACGTGCGGGCCGCGCTGCGCAACGGGCTGACCGTCGACGAGCTGCGCGAGGTGCTGCTGCAGACCGCGATCTACTGCTCGGTGCCGAGCGCCAACCACGCGTTCGCCGTCGCGCAGGACGTGCTGCGCGAGGAGGGACTGCTCTGAGCGGCCCGGGCCCGTCGGCGCGGGCCGTCCGCCGCGGACTCGTCCTGGTGTGCCGGCGGGCCGCAACCGCGTGATCGGTCAGCGGAGCTGCGACCGACGGCGGGGGTCGGCGGCGTCGCGCCGGATCTGCTCCTGCCGGCCCTGCCAGCCCTTGAACTTCTCCTGGGCCTCCAGCTCCGCGGCGCTCGGCGCCAGCCCGATCACCAGGAGCAGCAGGATGGTGCTGATGGTGACGCCGATGATCAGCGGGCCGAGCAGCGCGCCGACGGACACGCCGGCGTCGGGCACGACGACGGCGCCGGTGACGACCTCGGCGCGCATGGCCGACATGCCCGTGTAGTGCATGCCGGAGACGGCGAGGCCCATGATGAGCGTCGCGGCGGTGCCGGCGGCGAAGTTCTGCACCTTCGCGGAGAGCCAGAGGCCCGCGGTCGCCGCGACGATGCCGACGAGCACCGACATGACGACGGTGACGGGGTCGTATGTGATCGCGACGCCGACGTGCAGGGCACGCATGCCGAGGTAGTGCATGGCGGCGATGCCCAGGCCGGTGACGATGCCGCCCGCCAGCAGCGCGAAGGCCCCGACGCCGGCCGTGCGGACGATGAACAGGCCGAGCCACACGACGGCGATGGCGAGCAGGCCGCTGGCGATCGTCAGCAGGACGTCGAACCGGGTCTCGGTGCCGCGGACGTGGAAGCCGAGCATCGCGACGAAGTGCATCACCCAGATGCCGGTGCCGCCGATGGAGACGGCACCCAGGCCCAGCCAGGCGGTGCTCGCCAGGCCGTGGGTGACGCGCGCGCGGGCCGTGCAGGTCAGGCCGACGGCGCACCCGGCGCACGAGAGCAGGAACGAGAGGATGGGCGTGACCCAGCCCAGCGCGAAGTGGTCGATCATGGTGAGGCTCTCCAGGGAGTGCGTACAGGAAGCAGATGGCGCGCGCCGGTCGGTAGGCCTGGCGTGGGATCGCTCCCAGGCCAGGGCCGGACCGGGGCAGGGTCCGTGCACAGTAAATAGCCCGGATACAGCAAGTTGCACCCTTTGCTCGGGTGAACTTGCCGGACGAGCGGGTGATCTTCGATGTTCGCGACGTCCGTGCCGGCGCCCGCCGGATGTGATCCGTCTCGCGCCTGCGAACCGTTGCGAAGGGGTGGCGAAGTTAGGTTAGGCTCACCGTCGTGACCACCAAGACCGAGGGGCTCGAAGCCAAGCCCTCGCGCATGTTCGACGTCGAGGTAGCGCGCGTGACGCGCCTGTGCCCGTCCTTCGTCCGGTTCACCTTCCGCGGCCCGGACCTCGACAAGTTCGCGGACAACGGCCGCGACCAGCGGATCAAGCTCCTCCTCCCGTCGCCCCGCGGCGGCTGGGACGCCCTGCGCCGCGACGACCCCGACTGGTACGCGGCCTGGCGCTCGCTGCCGGACGACGAGCGCAACCCGATGCGCACCTACACGGTCCGCACGGTCCGCCAGGACATGCGGGAGGTCGACGTCGACGTCGTGATGCACGGTGACACCGGCCCGGCGTCGCGCTGGGCGCTGAGCGCCGCCGCGGGGGACCCGCTGGTCATCATGGGCCCCAACGCCGAGTACGACGGCATCCACGGCGGTGTCGAGTTCGCCCCGCCGGCGTCCAGCCACGCGCTGCTGCTGGCCGGCGACGAGACCGCCGTGCCCGCCATCGCCGCGATCTGCGAGTCGCTGCCCGACGACGCGGTGGGCGAGGTCTACCTCGAGGTGCCCCACCCCGAGGACGGCTGGGAGCTCGGCGCCCCCGCGGGCGTGCGCGTGCACTGGCTGGCCCGCGACGGTCGGGAGCACGGCGACGTGCTGGTCCCGGCCGTGCGGACGGCGGCGGACCGGCTGCTCGCGATGGGCGTGCGGCCGTCGTCGGACACCTCGCCCGCCCTCACCGCCGCCGGGGTGGACCTGTCGGGCGAGCCGCACGACGTCGACGTCGACGCCGAGATCCTCTGGGAGGTGCCCATCGACGAGTCGGGCCGGCCACTGGCGCAGGACACCGTGCTGTACGCGTGGCTCGCGGGCGAGGCGGGCGTCATCAAGGCGCTGCGCCGCTACCTCGTGAACGAGTGCCAGGTCGACCGCAAGTCCGTGGCGTTCATGGGCTACTGGCGCAAGGGGCGCGCCGAGAGCTGACCTTCTCGCTGGAGCTCCGACTCTCGTCCGGCTTCTCCCGGTACGTCGGGCCGATATCGCGCTGACCCGCAAAACCCGAGGTCAATGTGGTAAATATCGGACCCTGACGTTCGGGAGGACGGATGGGTGCGACGGGGCAGCCTGGAGAGAAGGCCGAGCGCAGGGACGGTGGTTCCCGGCCGTGGTGGGGGGATCACCGGACGACGGTGTTCGCGGTGTTCGGCACGGTGGCCGGGATCTGCACCGCGGCGATGGGTGTCGTCGACCGCGGGACGTCGATAGTGCTCCTGGTGGTCTCGATCGGCCTGTTCCTGGCGGGGCTGGCGGGTCTCGTCCGGGTGCGGACCTACGCGCGCTGGCTCGCCGCGGCGTGGAGGTGGGCGCGGGGCCACCGGATAGTCGTCGCCGCGGTGACCGTGGCGCTGCTGGCCGGCTCGGCGAGCGCGGCGGTGGCGCTGCAGTCCGCCCGGTCCTGCGAGGACCCGACCGAGGTGGCGGTCATGGTTCCCGAGGACGGTGCCGCGGGCTTCTCGGCCGCCGCCGACGACTTCGAGCGGGACTCGACCACGCCGTTCTCCTGCCCCCGCTACCACGTGACGACGTTCGGCGTGGGCTGGCCCGCGCTCCGCGGGGCGTTCGCGTCCGGCTGGGGCGCCGCGCCGGGCGAGGCCGGCGCGACGTCCCTGGACCTCGGCCCCCGGCCGGACGTGTGGATCGCGGAGTCGGGGGCGCAGGTGGACATCGTGGCCCCCGGTGGGCAGGGCCAGGGCTTCGAGGTCTCCGACGGCCGGACGCTCGTGGCGGGCTCGCCGCTGGTGCTGGCGGTGCCGGAGCCGCACGCGGAGGCCCTGCGCGCGACGACGGAGCCGGGCGACACGGTCCAGGAGCTGATGGCGGCCGCCGCGGCATCGGGCCTCGACGTCGTGCGGGCCAACCCGGACGCGTCCTTCGCCGCCGCGCTGCACACGGTCAGCCTCTACGCGGACTCCGACGCCGCGGCGCTGGAGGCGCTGGAGCTCGACCTGGGGCACGCGCTCGAGCAGGCGGGCCTGCCGGTCGGGACGGACGGCGCGCTGCTGTGCCGCCTGGACGAGCTGTCCCGGACGGAGCCGCCGCGGGTGGCCGTGCTGACCACCGAGCGGGCGATCGGCGGCCGGGGCGCGGCCTGCCCGGCGTCGGGCGCCGGCGAGAGCGACGCCGCCCTGGTCCCGTTCTACCCGGGCGCGGGTCTCGGCCTCGACTACGCGGCGGTCCGGCTGAGCTGGGCCGACGCCGGGCCGGCCGGACGCCGGGCCGATGCGGCGTCGGCGTTCGTCGAGTGGCTCCGGACGAACGAGGGGCAGGCCGCCCTCGGCCGGGAGGTGGGCGCGCGGGGCCTGGACGGGCGGCCGCCCGCGGACGCGGACGGGCCGCTGCCGGGGCTGCAGGACGCGCCGGTGATCGAGCCGGGCGCGAGCCTCGTGGCGTACACGCGGGTCGTGTCGACCGAGCAGCAGTACCGCAAGGCGCGCCGCCCGGCGCGGGTCCTGGTCATGGTGGACGCGTCGGCCTCCATGGGCAGGCCGGCGGACGGCGACCGGAAGCGCATCGACGTCGCGGAACGAGGGGTCCTCGGGGCGCTCGGGCACTTGAGCGGCTCCGACGAGGTGGGCGTCTGGTCGTTCTCCGGCGCGGCCGCGTCCAGCCCGCACCGGGTGCTGGACGTGACCGGGAGCGAGGTGGCGCGGAGCGACGCGCCGGAGCGCCTGGGCACCCTGCGGCCCGACGGCCACACGCCCCTGTACGACGCGGTCGCGGACGGGACGTCGTACCTGGTCGGCCTGGACCCGGAAGGCGCGTCCCGCCGGCACCTGACGGCGCTGGTCGTGCTGACCGACGGCGAGAACCTCCCGGGCGACGGGCCCGGGGCCGAGGTGACGGCGTCCGACCTGGTCGAGTCCGCCCGCGCCCAGGAGGCCTCAGGCGTCCGGGTCTACGTCGTGGCGGTCGGGGAGGCGTCGTGCCAGGTGAGCGACCTGCAGCAGATCGCGGCGGAGTGGGACGGCGAGTGCTGGGACAGCTCCTTCGGCGAGCTGGAGAGCACGCTGGGCAGCCTGTTCGGGCAGCTGGGGGGTCGGTGACGTGACGGCTGGTGCGGGCGGGGGGACGGCGGGCGGCAGCGCGCACGGCGGGATCACCCGCCGGGGCCTCATCGTGGGCGGCGTGGCGGGGCTGCTGGCGGGTGCCGGGCTCCCGCTGGGCCTCGAGCGGCTGTTCGGCGGCGCGGCCGACCTGGAGCGGTTCGCGACGGGGGACCAGCTCACGATCCTCAGCGGGCGTGACGAGACCGACGGCGGGCAGCGCCGTCTGCTCGTGGACCTGTGGAACCGGGTGCACGAGACGCACCCCGCGCGGATCGTGGAGGTCTCCAGCAACGCCGACCGCGCCTACAGCACCATGCTGTCGGCCGCGCAGGCCGGCGAGCCGGGCTACGACGTCTACAACCTCGACATCCCGTGGGTGCCGCAGTTCGCGCAGAGCGGCTACCTCAGGCCGTTCGACGGCGCGACGGGCGACGGGTTCCTGAGCGAGCCGTGGGCGGCCGGCACCTGGGACGGTGTGGTGTACGCGCTGCCGTTCAACTCCGACGTCGGCCTGCTGTACTGCAACCTCGACCTGATCGCCGAGTACTACGAGGGGCACGTCCCCGCGACCGACCCGATCCCGCTGCGCGAGGGCTGGGCCGGCGTGGACACGTTCGCGCACGAGGTCCTCGCCAAGGTCGGCGGCGAACGCGCCGGCCTGGGCCGGCCGCCCGTGGACACGGCGATCGCCCTGCAGCTCGCCGACTACGAGGGGTTCACGGTCAACCTCTGGGAGATCCTGCTGGGTGCGGGATCCGTGTCGGTCGACGCCGGGGGGCGGCCGGTCTTCGAGGACGTCGACCGGATCGGGGCGACCGTCGAGAGCCTGGCCGAGCGGCTGCGTGCGACGTCGGACGGCCCGAGCGGCACGGCGGCGTCGCTCGCGTTCGACGAGCAGGGCTCGCTCGCCGCGTTCGCCGCGGGGCACGCGGTGTTCCTGCGGCACTGGCCGCGGGCGCTGCGCGTGCTGCGGGGCGAGGACGCGGCGCCGTTCCGGGTCGGGTTCATGCCGGTGCCCGGCGGGGGCGTGCTGGGCGGGCAGAGCCTCGCCGTCGCGGCGGCCTCGCGGTACCCGGTCGCGGCCCGGCGCCTCGTCGAGTTCCTCACGGACGAGCGCAGCCACCAGGTGATCTTCGAGCGCGGCGGCTTCGCCGCGAGCCGGGAGGCGCCGTACCGCGACCCCGAGGCGCCGTGGGCCCTGGAGCCGACGACGGACGGGCTCGCCGCGTCGCTCGCGGACTACGCGACCGGGAAGGGCGTCGAGGGCACCAACGACCCGCTGCGCAAGGCCAACGACGCGCTGCGGCAGGCGCTGGACGGGGCGTCGCCCCGCCCGCGCCTGCAGCATTACGTGGAGCTCAGCGAGGAGTTCCGCCGGTACGTCCGGACGGTCCTGTCCCCGGATGACGCCGCGCGGTTCGACGGCGCGGAGCTCGCCGAGCGCATGGACGCGGCGATGGACGGCAAGGTCACGCGCGGCTGACGCCGTGCGCTGCCGGTCGCGGTGTCTCGCCGGGCTGCCCGCCAGGTATTGACGGTCGTGCCGCGGCCTGCTGTACTTAACACATCGCGCAATTAACAGGAAGGTTAAATGAATGCCTGGCACCGCTTCCGACGTCGACACGCTCAGCGTCACCTTCGCGGCGCTCGCCGACCCGACCCGGCGCGCCATGCTGGCGCGCCTGCGGCAGGGGGAGACGACGGTGACGCAGCTCGCCGAGCCGTTCGCGATGAGCCTGCCCGCGGTGTCCCGGCACCTGAAGGTGCTGGAGCGGGCCGGGCTCGTGAGCAAGGGGCGGGACGCGCAGTGGCGCCCGTGCCGGCTCGACGCCGCGCCCCTGCGCGAGGTCGACGAGTGGGTGAAGGGGTACCGGGCCTTCTTCGAGGAGCGGTACGACCGGCTGGCGGCCCAGCTCGCCGAGTCCACCACTGCGAGCACGACCACCACCGACACGACGGAGGAACCATGACCAGCGAGCCCACCACCCAGTCCAGCACCCGGCCCGGCGCGGAGTCCGCCACCGGGCCGGCCGCCGGCCGCGGGTTCACGATGACCCGCGTCCTGCCCGCGCCGCGCGACGCCGTCTGGGCGGCCTGGACCGAGCCCGAGAAGCTGCGCTGGTTCGCCGGCGTCGAGCCGGGTGTCGACTTCGAGCCGAGCGTCGACCTGCGGGTCGGCGGCGCCTGGCGCGTCCACCTGTACCAGCCCGACGGCGTCGACTACTTCACCGGCGGCATCTACCAGGAGATCGTGCCGGACGAGCGCCTCGTGTTCGCGTGGGGCGCCGTCGGCGGCTGGCCCGAGCTCGACCCGTCCCGGGTCGACGAGGTGCCCGTGGTCACCATCGAGCTGGCCGACGGCGCGGACGGCACGGTCATGACCACGAGCTTCGGCTTCGTCGACACGATGCCCGACGCCGACGTGGCGAAGTGGTTCGCCCTCGGGATCCGCGCGGGCTGGAGCGACACGATCGACCGCCTGGCACCGGCGCTCGCCTGATCCTCAGCGCTCGATGCCCAGGTCCTCGATCACCTCGACGCCCGACATCGTGCACAGGAGGGGGCCTGGCATGAGGAGCTTGGAGCGCCGGACGCCGGAGCCCATCAGCGCCGTCGTGCTCTCCTGCGTGAACCGGGAGTCGACCAGCACGCGGTAGCTCTCGGGCAGCCCGACGGGCGTGATGCCGCCGTACTCCATGCCGGAGTCGGCGACGGCGCGGTCCATGGGCAGGAACGACGCCTTGCGCACGTCGAGCAGCTTGCGCACCCGCTTGTTGACGTCGGCGAACGTGCTCGCCGGGACGACGCACGCCGCGACGCGCTCGTCCTCGCCCCGCTTGCCGGCCACGAGCACGCAGTTGGCCGACGCCTCCGGCGGCAGGTCGTGCAGCTCGTTGAGGGTGGCCGTCTCGGCGTGGTCCGGGTCGATCTCGGTGACGGCGACCAGGCGGGCGACCCGGGGGTCGGCGTCGGCCCAGGCGGTCAGGGCGGCGAGCACCGGCTCCGCGAGGAGCTCCGGGTGCTCCAGCGCGGGTGCCCAGGCGAGGTCGCCCAGGGTGGGCAGGGTGGCGTTCTCGCTCATCGGCTCGTACCTCACAGGCTGTAGGTCGCCGTCAGCGTGGCGCGCCCCAGCAGGTGGAAGTAGACGTTGAACTCCACCTGCGCGTTGGTGTTGTCCGGGCCGAGGCCGAGCTCGCCGGGCTCCACGTCCAGGGCGTGCACCGCGAAGATGTACCGGTGCGGGTGGTCGCCGGGCGGCGGGCCGGCGCCCTCGAAGCCCGGGGTGCGGCCGTCGCTGTGCGTGTGGAACGCCCCGGCGGGCAGGCCCGAGCCGTCGGGCGCGCCCGCTCCCGTGTCGAGCGATGTCACATCGGCCGGGATGTCCGCGACGGTCCAGTGGTGGTAGCCCATCGGCGTCGGCGCGTCGGGGTCGTGGCAGGTCACCACGAAGGACTTGGTGCCCTCGGGGAAGCCGCTCCACGCCAGGGCGGGGGAGACGTTCTTGTCGTGGACGGCGTGCGCGTCCGGCATGCGCTCGCCGTCGGTCAGGTCGCTGCTCGTCAGCGTGAAGGAGGCGCGCGCGGGCAGCAGCGTGTACGGGTCCGGGGGATAGGGGCGCGTGAAGTCCATGGCCCCACTCTGCCGAATCGCCGGGTCGGTTGCCAGCGGCTTCGGGAGGTCGACGCGCTCGCGCACGCCGGAGGCCGGTACGGTCTGAGAGGACGAAAGGAAACCCCTGATGACTCGTACCGCCATCGTCACCGGAGCGGCCCGCGGCATCGGCGCCGCCACCGCCCGTCGGCTCGCGCAGGACGGCTACGCCGTCGCCGTCCTGGACCTGCTGGAGGACCAGGCCAAGGCCACCGCGGAGGCCATCGTGGCCGACGGCGGCCGCGCGCTCGCCGTGGGCGTGGACGTCGCCGACGAGGAGTCGGTCGCCGCCGCCGTCGCCCGGGTCGCCGCCGAGCTGGGCGCGCCCACCGTGCTGGTGAACAACGCCGGCATCCTGCGCGACAACCTGCTGTTCAAGATGTCCGTGGGCGACTGGGACGCCGTCCTGGGCGTGCACCTGCGGGGCGCGTTCCTGATGACCCGGGCCGTGCAGGCGCACATGGTGGAGGCCGGGTTCGGCCGCATCGTGAACCTCTCCTCGACGTCCGCCCTCGGCAACCGCGGCCAGGTCAACTACTCGGCCGCCAAGGCGGGCATGCAGGGTTTCACCAAGACCCTGGCGATCGAGCTCGGCAAGTTCGGCGTCACCGCGAACGCCGTCGCCCCCGGGGTGATCGAGACCGACATGATCCGGGAGACCGCCGAGCGCATCGGCATGCCGCTGGCCGAGTACCTCGGCGTGGCCGCGAAGGACGTCCCCGTGGGCCGCGTGGGCCAGCCCGAGGACATCGCCAACGCCGTGTCGTTCTTCTGCTCGGAGCAGTCCGGGTTCGTGTCGGGCCAGGTCCTGTACGTGGCGGGCGGGCCGAAGGCGTGAGCGACGGCGCGGGCGGCGTGAGCGACGGCGCGGGCGGCGTGAGCGACGGCGCGGGCGGCGCCATCGCCGTCGGCTCGCCCGCCGCCCTCGCCGACGCCGTGGGCCGGACGGCGACCAGCGACTGGTTCGAGATCACGCAGGAGCGCATCGCCGCGTTCGCCGACGCGACCGAGGACCACCAGTGGATCCACCTCGACGCCGAGAAGGCGGCCGCCGGGCCGTTCGGCTCCACGATCGCGCACGGGTACCTCACGCTGTCGCTGCTGTCGCACCTCGCGTCCCCGCTCGTCTCGCTCGGCGGCGCGGCCATGGTGATGAACTACGGCCTGGACCGGCTGCGCTTCCTCGCGCCGGTGCCCGCGGGATCGCGCGTGCGGGCCCGCACCGAGATCCTCTCGGCCGAGCCGACGTCGAGGGGCGTGCGACTCGCCTGCGAGGTCACCGTCGAGATCGAGGGCTCCGCGAAGCCGGCGCTGGTCGCGCACACGCTGTCGCTCTACGTGCCGGACGACTGAGCTTCGCTGGAGCCGCCGGAGGGGTGCCGGAGCGGGCACGAGAAACAGGGCGTCCTGACGGGTCGCTGTGAGGTGGCCCCGGGGAGCGGGTGCCAGGTCTGCTGGATTTCGTTCGGCCTGGCCCGGCTCAGTTCACCTGTGCTGAATAGTTCGAGAGAGGCGGCAAACGCCTGGCCGAGGCGCACGTAGTTCACCCTGGCTGAACTGTTCGGTACAGCCCGCAGACTCGCGCTCCAGCCGAACGTAGTTCAGCTCACCCGGCACCTGCCGAGCGAGTGCTTTGGCCGCGCCGGCGCGCCCCGTGAGCGGTCCTCGTCATCGGCCGAGGTGCGCTCTCCCAGGTCGGCACCGTGTGGCGGCGGAGGGCGGTCGGGCGCCGCAGTGTTGCGAGGCAGATGGTTTGACAGGCACGCCTTGCGAGAGGTGTACTGGTGTTCTATCGAACATGCGTTCGACAAGGTGCACGACCATCCGGTCTCCACCGGCAGACACCATCGCTGGAGGGCCATGACCGTTGTCACAGTCTCCTCGGAGGCAGTCGCCGACGTCGACACTGCCGACGTCGACTCCTTCGGCGCCTCCGACGCCGCCGCCCCCAGGGGCACCCGGCACGCACGGGCGCTCGCAGCCCTGCGGTCCGCCGAGGTGCGCACGGGCGTGCGGAAACAGGCCACGGCTGCACGGGCTGTCGAGACGGTCCGCATGGAGCAGCCTCGCGAGCATCTTCATGAGCAGCCGCGAGAGCATCTTCATGAGGTGCCCGACAAGCCGACTCCTGAGCAGCCCACCGGGCCGTCCCGGGTACAGGTCAGGGCGTTGCCGGGCGGGCTCGCGGCCGGCCCCACGGCGCTGCCGGCTCCGTCGTCGGGCAGCCGGACGGGCGGCCCGGGCGAGGACGCGCGTGTCCTGCCCGTCCACCCGCGCCTCGCGGCCCTCCTGCCCGACGACGGCCTGCGCACCGGCACCACCGTCGTGGTCCGGGGGTCGACGTCGCTGCTGCTCACCCTGCTGGCCGAGGCGTCCCGCGACGGGGCCTGGACCGTGCTGGTCGGGTACCCGGCCGCCGGGATGGCCGCCGCGGCCGACGCCGGGTGCGACCTGGCGCGCACCCTGGTGGTGCCGCTGCCTGCCGGGTCGGGCGTGGATGCGGCCGCCGTGCTCGCGGCGCTGATCGACGGCATGGACGTGGTGGTGGTCGGGCCGGAGGTGGCGCTGCTGGACCAGGACCGCCGCCGTCTGACATCACGCGCCCGCGACCGCGAGACGGTACTGATAGCGGCGCAACCCACCCCTTCGTCGAGTCAACAAGACGGGTGGGGGGCTCATGTGGTGCTCGAGGCCACCGGAGGGGCCTGGGACGGGGTCGATCGGGGGACGGGCTGGCTGCGGCGTCGGACACTGCGGGTGCGGCGGACCGGGCGGGGGAGCGCTTCGCGGCCCCTGCACCTGGACGTGGAGGTGCCGGTGTGCCGTACGGCCGGCGAGGCCGCGGAGCAGAGCTCCGTGGTCGGGGACCCCGGGGCGCCGGACGGCACCTCCGACGGCCGGCCGCAGCTGGAGCTCGTCGGATGACCGCCGACCGTGCCCCACGTGGCAACCGTGCCGGCGGCGCCGTCCCCGCTGCCCTCGCCGTGACGGAGGCGGTCACTCGCACCGCCTGCCTCTGGGTGCCTGACTGGCCGGTCGTCGCGGCCCTGGTCGTCGCCGGCCTGGGCCCCGAGACGCCTGCGGCCGTCACGGGCGGCCCCGGCGGGCGGATCGTCGCGGTGTCCGCACCCGCGCGCAGCGCCGGGGTGCGCCGCGGCATGCGCCGTCGCGAAGCCCAGGGGCGCTGCCCCGACCTGCAGCTCTGGCCCGCCGACGACGCCCGCGACGCCCGCGAGTTCGAGCCCGTCGCCGTGGCCGCGGAGACCGTTGTCTCCGGGCTGGAGATCGCGCGCCCCGGTCTGCTCCTGCTGCCGTCGGGCGGCGCGGCGCGCTACCACGGCTCCGAGCACGACCTGGCCCGCGAGCTGACCGAGCAGGTCGCCGTCCGCACCGGTCACGAGTGCCAGGTCGGGGTCGCCGACGGCTTCCTGGCCGCGGTCCTGGCGGCGCGCGAGGACGCCGTCGTGCCGCCGGGCGGCTCGCGGGACTACCTCGCGCCCCGGCCCGCCGCCGTGCTCGTGCACGCCCGCCCCGCCGACCGCGCCCTGACCGAGCTGGTCGACCTGTGGCGCCGCCTCGGCGTGCGCACCCTGGCGGACCTGGCCGCCCTGCCCGACGCCGCCGTCGCCGCCCGTTTCGGCGACCTCGGCGTCTGGGCGCAGCGCCTCGCCCGGGGGCAGGACGTGCGGCCCCCGGCCCGGCGTCGGCTCGCTGAGGACCTGACCGTGACCGAGGAGCTGGACCCGCCGGCGTACCGGGTCGACGTCGCCACCTTCGCCGCCCGCCGCCTGGCCGAGCACCTCCACGAGGACCTGGGCCGGCGCGGCCTGGCGTGCGGGCGGCTGCGGATCACGGCGCGCGCCGTCGACCCGGTCACGGGCGAGGCCCGCACCCTGGAGCGGCTGTGGCGCACCGACGACACGCTCGGCGGGCTGTCGGCCGCCCGGATCACCGACCGGGTGCGGTGGCAGCTCGAGGGCTGGCTCACGGCGTCGTCCCTGGGGCAGGGCGAGGCGCCTGCCCCGATCGCGGGCCTGACCCTGGCCGCCGAGGAGGTCGCGCCCGCCGGGGCGCTGCAGCCGCGCCTGTGGGGGCCCGGCGCGGGCGAGGACCTGCGCGCCCGGCGCGCCGTCGAGCGCGTGCAGGCCCTGCTCGGCGGCGACGCCGTCCTCACCGTCCGGCTCCAGGGCGGGCGCGACCCCCGCGACCGCGTCCAGCTCGTCCCCTACGGCGAGCAGGTCCCGCCCGAGCGCGAGCCGGACCGGCCCTGGCCCGGCGCCCTGCCGCCCCCGGCGCCGTCGGTGGTGCTGCCCGAGCCCGTCTCCGCGCAGGTGCTCGATGCCGCCGGGCGCCCCGTCGTCGTCGACGTGCGGCTGGCGGTCAGCGGTGACCCGGCGCGGGTCGTCGTGCCCGACGGCGTGGCGTGGGCCGGCGGGAGTGGCCGGAGCGACGGTGCAGGTGACGGTGCGTGGGCCGGCCTCGACGTCGCGGTCGTCGACTGGGCCGGACCGTGGCCCGTCGCCGAGCGGTGGTGGACGCCCCGGGGCAAGCGCCGCGTGTTCCTGCAGGTGGTGACGGACCTGCCTGGTGACGTGGGGCTGCTGCTGTCGGCGTCGTCGGGCACATGGGTGCTGGAGGCGCTCTATGACTGAATACGCCGAGCTGCACGCCCACTCCGCGTTCAGCTTCCTCGACGGGGCCTCCCACCCCGAGGAGCTCGCCGCCGAGGGCAAGCGCCTCGGGCTGAAGGCGCTCGCGATCACCGACCACGACGGGCTGTACGGCGTGGTGCGGTTCTCCGAGGCCGCCAAGGCCGTGGAGCTGCCCACCGCGTTCGGGGCGGAGCTGCACCTGCCGACGGTCTCGGCGGGCCCGGTCTCGACGGGCTCGACCAGCGGAGGGAGGGGCGCCCCCGTGCTCGACCCGCCGACCGGGACCCCCGACCCGCGCGCCACGCACCTGCTCGTGCTCGCGCGCGGCGCGCAGGGGTACCGGAACCTGTCGAGCGCCATCGGCACAGCGCACCTCAAAGCCGGGGTCAAGGGCGCCGCGCACTACACGCTGGAGGGCCTGGGCGAGGCGGCGGCCGGCGAGTGGCTGGTCCTGACGGGATGCCGCAAGGGCGCCGTCCGCCAGGCCCTGACGGCCCCGTTGAGTGCTGGGTATTTGCGCTCTCGGAACGTTTCGACAGCGCAAATACCCAGCACTCAACGGGCCGGGAACCGGACAGATCGGCTTGCTGACGGGCGGCGGGAGATCGACGCGCTCGTTGACGCGTTCGGGCGGGAGAACGTCGCCGTCGAGATCACCGCTACCGGCGACCCGCGCGACGCCGACCTGCACGACGCGCTCGCCCTGCTCGCTCAGGACGCCCGCCTGCCGCTGGTCGCCACCACCGCCGCGCACTACGCGCGCCCCCGGGACGCCGACCTGGCCGGGGCGCTCGCGGCGGTCCGCGCCCGGTCGAGCCTGGACGACCTGGACGGCTGGCTGCCCGGCGCCCCCACCGCCCACCTGCGCAGCAGCGCGGAGATGGCGCGCCTGCACCGCCGGTACCCGCAGGCCGTGCCGACGGCGGCCGCGCTGGGGGAGGAGTGCGCGTTCGACCTGGACCTCATCGCGCCGAACCTGCCGCCCTACGACGTACCCCCCGGGCACGACGAGAAGTCCTGGCTGCGCGAGCTCGCCTACCGGGGCGCTCAGCGGCGGTACGGACCCCGGGAGGGCAACACGAAGGCCTGGAAGCAGATCGACTACGAGCTGGAGATCATCAACCGCCTGGGCTTCCCCGGGTACTTCCTAGTGGTCTTCGACATCGTGGAGTTCTGCCGCACCCACGGGATCCTCGCGCAGGGGCGGGGCAGCGCCGCGAACTCGGCCGTCTGCTACGCCCTGGGGATCACCGCGGTGGACGCCGTGAAGTACGGCCTGCTGTTCGAGCGGTTCCTCGCCGAGGCGCGCAACGGCCCGCCGGACATCGACGTCGACATCGAGTCGGTGCGGCGCGAGGAGGTGATCCAGCACGTCTACGAGAAGTTCGGGCGCACGCACGCGGCGCAGGTCGCGAACGTCATCTCCTACCGGCCGCGCTCGGCGGTGCGTGACGCCGCCCGCGCGCTCGGCTACGACGTCGGGCAGCAGGACGCGTGGTCCAAGTCGATCGAGCGCTGGGGATCGCTGAAGCCCCAGGCGACCGGGGCGGCGTCGGGCAGCACGGTGCCCGACGGCGGGACGGTGGCCGGGCTGTCGCCGCCGCCGTCGGCCACGCCGGAGCCACAGAACAAGACCGCCGCCAAGGACGCCCGCGTCGCGGCGCTGTGGGGCCCGCGGGAACCCCGGCCGCACAGGGGGCACACCGGCCCCATGCGTCCGAGCCCCGGGCGAACGAGCATGGGCGACCCCGGGGTCTTCCTCGACGTGCTCGCCGACGAGCCGCGCGCCCCCGGGGAACCCCGGCCGGCCCGCGCCGACGACACCCACGACGTCGTGCCGTTCCGCACGCCGCCGTCCGCCGCGGAGGAGGGGGACATCCCCGACGACGTGCTCGACCTTGCCGACCGGATGCTCCGACTGCCCCGGCACCTGGGCATCCACTCGGGCGGCATGGTCATGTGCGACCGCCCGGTGATCGAGGTGGTCCCCGTGGAGTGGGCGCGCATGGAGGGCCGCACCGTGCTGCAGTGGGACAAGGAGGACTGCGCGGACGCGAAGCTGGTGAAGTTCGACCTGCTGGGCCTGGGCATGCTGACCGCCATCCGGTACGCGTTCGAGTTCATCGAGGAGCGCACGGGGGAGCGGCTCGAGCTGCACGAGCTGCCGCAGGACGACGAGGCCGTCTACGACCTCCTGTGCGCCGCCGACACCGTGGGCGTGTTCCAGGTGGAGTCGCGCGCCCAGATGGCGACGCTGCCGCGCCTGCAGCCGCGAGACTTCTACAGCATCGTCGTGGAGGTCGCGCTCATCCGCCCCGGCCCCATCCAGGGCGGGTCCGTGCACCCGTACATCGAGCGGGCCCGCGGGCGGCAGGAGGTGACCTACCCGCACAAGCTGCTGGAACCCGTGCTGAAGCGCACCCTCGGGGTGCCGCTCTTCCAGGAACAGCTCATGCAGATGGCCATCCAGGTCGCCGGGTTCACGCCCACGGAGTCCGACCAGCTCCGGCGCGCGATGGGGTCCAAACGGTCCGTCGAACGCATGGAGGCGCTGCGCGAGCGGTTCTACGCGGGGATGGCGGCCAACGGCGTCGAGCCCGACCAGCAGGACGAGATCTTCGAGAAGCTCAAGGCCTTCGCCGACTTCGGCTTCCCCGAGTCGCACGCCTACTCCTTCGCGTACCTCGTGTACGCGAGCGCGTGGCTCAAGGTGTACCAGCCGGCCGCGTTCTACGCGGGCCTGCTCGCGGCCCAGCCCATGGGGTTCTACTCGCCGCAGTCCCTGGCCGCCGACGCGCGCCGGCACGGCGTGCGCGTGCTGCGGCCCTCGGTGACCCGGTCGCGGGTGCTGGCGAGCGTGGAGCGGGTGGATCCCTCGGTGGTCGAGCCTGTCGAGACCCGGCAGACCGGTGGACCCGTCCCCTCCGTGGCGGGACTCGTCCGGGCCGACCCGGCGCTCGCGGTCCGCATGGGGCTGGAGTCCGTGCGGGGCATCGGCAAGGACAAGGCGGAGGAGATCGTCGCGGCGCGGGTCTCGACAGGCTCGACCACCGAAGGCTCGACCACCGAAGGCTCGACCACCGAAGGCTCGACCACCGAAGGCTCGACCACCGAAGGCCCGGCCGGCGCGGGGTTCGCGTCGCTGCGGGACCTCGTGCGGCGGGTCGAGCTGTCGACGGCGCAGCTCGAGGCGCTCGCCACGGGCGGCGCGCTCGAGTCGCTCGGCATCGACCGGCGGGAGGGCCTGTGGGCGGCGGGCGCGCTGGGCCAGGAGGGGCCGATGACGCTGCCCGGCGTCAGCGTCGGCGTCGACGCCCCGATGCTGCCGGGGATGAGCGAGATCGAGCTGTCCCAGGCGGACGCGTGGGCCACGGGCGTCACGCCCGACTCCTACCCGACGCAGCACGTGCGGCCGGGGCTGGAGGCGGCCGGCGTGCTCACCGTGGCGCAGGCGATCGCCACCGAGCCGGGCCGCCGGATCGCCGTCGGCGGCGTGGTGACGCACCGGCAGCGGCCGGGGACGGCCGGGGGAGTGACGTTCCTGTCCCTGGAGGACGAGACGGGGCTGCTCAACGTGATCTGCACCGTCGGGCTGTGGCAGCGGTTCCGGCGGGTCGCGCGGTCGGCGCAGGCCATGGTGGTGCGGGGCCGGATCGAGGCGGCCGACGGCGCCGTCAACCTCCTGGCGGAGCACCTGGCCACGCTGACGCTGACGGTCCCGACGCGGTCACGGGACTTCCAGTAGGTGCGTCAGTCCCGGTTGCGCACCAGGCCGCGAGTGACCGCGGCGACGATCGTGCTGCCCACGAGCGTGCCGACCAGGACCAGGATCGCCCCGACCGCCCAGAGCCCGGAGTCGTCGGTCGCTGAGGCCTGGATCGTCCAGGCCGCGGTGAAGGGCAGGCTGACCCCGAGCACCGCGAGCCACGCCGGGAGCAGCAGGGCCCCGATCACCACCAGCCCGACGAGCACGACGACGCACGCGATCACCTGAGGCGCCTCGTAGGGCCCGGTGACGTCTCCGGTAACGGGGTCGACCTCACGGGTCGTGTCCCGACCGAGGGTCCACCAGGTGGCCGTCGTCAGTGCGGCGACGATGAACGTGACGAGAGCGGACATGTACGTGTTGCGCATGATGGCCACAATTGTGCACTGCGCGTGGACGGATGCCGGTGGCGGCGTCCGTCAGCACAATGGGGTGCATGTCCCAGCCAGCTCGTCGAAGCCTGTACGCGACGGTGCGCAGAGTCCTGCACACCGATCCCTCCGAGGCCCCGGCCACCGAGGTGCATCCCGCCGTCGACGACTCGATGGTGATCCGGGCCCTGGACCTGGCGATGCGCATCGGCGAGTCGATGTTCGCGGTCGGGGCGTCCGCGCACGAGGTGACCCTGGCGATCACGCGCGTGGCCGACGCCTACGGCCTGAGGGGCGTGCACGCGGACGTGACCTACACGTCGATCGCCCTGTCGTACCACCCCAGCGGCGAGCGCTGGCCGCACACGCTGCTCCGGGTCGTGCGCGTGGCGGCGCCCGACCATACGAAGCTGCAGCGTCTGCAGGCGCTGCTGGTCGCCGTCGACGAGGGGATGGACCTCGACGAGGCACGGATCGCGTTCCGGGCGATCCGCCGCGTGCCGTTCCGGTACCGGCAGCCGGTCGTCGTGGTCGCCCGGGCACTGCTCGCCGTCGGCGCGAGCATCCTGTCCGGAGGCTCAGCGGTACTGGTGGGGCTCACGTTCGTCGCGGCGCTCGGAGCCGCGGCGACCCAGTCCGGGCTCGCCCTGCTGCGCGTGCCGTCCTTCTTCAGCCAGATCGCGGGAGCCTTCGTCACCACGGTGATCGCCGTGGTCGTGTCCGCCCTCGCCGCCGCGGACGTCGAGCCGTTCGCCGGGGTCCAGCCCTCCATCATCGTGGCGTCCGGGATCGTCCTGATGCTGTCCGGGCTCACCGTGGTGGGCGCGGCGCAGGACGCGATCGACGGGTTCGCGCTCACCGCGGCGGGACGCATCCTCGACCTCACGCTGCAGACGCTCGGCCTGGTGGTGGGCATCCTGGCCGGGCTGGAGCTCGGCAGCGTGCTCGGGTTCCGGATGACCCTGCCGGACGGCCCGCTGCCGCTCGGCCCGCTGCCGAACCAGGTCGCCGGAGCGGTCATCATCGCGGTCGTGGTGGCGCTGTTCAACGGCGCCGGCGCCCGCATCGTCGCCGTCAGTGCCGTGCTGGGCACGGTCACGGCACTCAGCCACGCGATGGTGCTGACGTCGGACCTGCACGAGGCGGCCGCGAGCGGTATGGCGGCGCTGCTGGCGAGCTTCGTCGGCGTCCTCATCGCCCACAACCTGCACGTCCCGTCCGTCGCCGTGACGACGGCGGCGATCGTGCCGCTGGTGCCCGGCGGGGCGGTCTTCTACGGACTGCTCGGCATGGTGCACGCCGACCCGGGATCGGCGTCCGGAGGCGGGGCCGCGTCCCTCGTCCTCGCGGCATCCATCGGTATCGGGCTGGCGGCGGGCGCGTCGCTGGGCATCTATCTCGGGACGCCCTTGCGAGCCACGCTGGCCGGCGTCGCGCGGTCCCGCGCACGCGTCCGGCGCTGACGGCGTCCGGCGCTGACGGTGCGGCAGGACCTCCGTCAGACCAGCTGCAGCAGACCGGTGCTGCTTGCCCACAGCGCCGCCGCGGCCGCGCCGACGAGCAGCGTGGAGACCACGTAGAACCAGATGCGCATCCTGTGCCCGACGACGCGCAGGAGGGCGGCCAGACCGAGCGCGGCGAAGGCGAGGGCCGGCGCGGCGAGGAACGGGTCGCCGGCCTGGGGATCCTGGGTGACCAGCAGGTACACCGCTCCGAGGAGCAGCAGCCGCGGGACCCAGCGCAGCAGGGCGCCGAACAGGCGCACCGGCCAGGGCCTGCGGCGCGGCGGGACCGGGGTCTGCGCGGGAGGCCGCTGCTGCACGCCCGGTTGCACGCCCGGTTGTGCGCCGGGCCGGACGCCGGGCTGCACGCTTGGCGGGCGGCCCGCGGACGCCTGCTGCCCGGCGGGCGGTCGCGTCGCGGACGGCTGCACGGCGGGCGGTTGCACGGCCGGCATCGGGCGGGTGGCGCGCACGGAAGGGCTGGGTCCCGCCGGCCGCGGGGCCGGCCCGAGGTGCTTGACCGGGCTCTTGCGCGGCTCGAACGACTGCGGCGGCGGCACCATGCTGCGGACGACCTGGGTCGCCGCGACGGACTGGGGCCTGGCGGGCGTGGACGAGACGGGCGCGGACGACACGGCCCGGGGCGAGGCTCCCGGCCCGCCGCTGACGGAAGCCCGTTCGCTCGCCGGCGTGGGCTCGGGGCTGCGGAACGCGCGCCAGCCGCGGAGCGTGTCGGCGTGGCCGTCGGGCGGAGACGTGACCCGCCAGCGCATCGCCTCCCAGATCCAGTCCTTGATCTCGGCCGGCGTGCGCCCGCCGGCGACGTGTGCGCCGATCTCCGCGACGTGGTCGGCGACGACCTGCTCCGCGGCGCCGTCGAAACCGTCCGCGTGCACCTCGGCCAGGACGTTCATGAGCGCGCGGTCGTACACGAGGCCGTGCCAGGGCTCCGGGGTACGGGTGTTGGGCGTGGCGTCGTCCGGCTGGTCGAGGCCGCGCAGGAAGGTCTTGGTGTGACCCCGGCCGGGCAGCACGTCCGTCGCCGGGAGCGCGGCCACCTCGGCGGCCGTCACGCCGTCGCTGAGCACCTGCGAGGTGAGCAGCAGCGTCGGGTCGGGCGTCGTGCTGGCGAGGCGGGAGCGCAGCACGCCCGCGATGTTCTCCAGCGGCGGGCGGTGGTTCGGCTGGTACCGGGTCATGGCGAGGATCAGCGACTGCAGGTGCCGGTCGATGACCGGCGGCTCGGGCAGCGGGTCCTCGTCCGGGACGACGCCGTCCGGCTCCTCGTCGATGAGATCGGTGGCCACCAGGTCCCGGCCCAGGAAGTTCAGGTCCAGCGGCAGCGTGCCCGTGCTCGCGTACACGAGCAGCAGCCCCAGGCTGTACACGTCCGACCGCGGGTGCACCCGCCGTCCGAACAGCTCCGGCGCCATGTAGGAGAAGGTCCCGGCGGGCTGGGTCGACGTCGCGGCGTCGAAGACCTTGGCGATGCCCAGGTCGATGAGTACCGCACGGTCGCCGTCGACCATGATGTTCGCCGGCTTCAGGTCGCGGTGCAGGCAGCGCTGCTCCTGCAGGACGAGCAGCGCGTCGACCATCTGCAGGGCCAGCCGCAGCGCCTCGCGGCCGGACAGCGGCCCCTCCTCGCGAACCCGGTCCCGCAGCGTGGTTCCGGGCACGAGCTCCATCGCGAACCACGGCTGGGTCGCGTCCAGGCCGGCCTCGACGAACCGCGGGAAACCGCGGCCGTCCAGCCGCTCCAGCAGGTGCGCCTCCTGGGCGAAGCGCTCGCGGGCGTCGTCATGCAGGCCGGTCAGGACCTTGAGGGCGACCTCCTCGCCGTCGTCGGCCTGCGCGCGGTAGACGTGCGCGAAACCGCCGTGGCCCAGCGCCTCGGCGAGGGTGAACCTGCCCATGCGCTCGCCGCTGGCGGGGATGCGGCGGACGGGGCGCATGGGGAGCGCGGCGGCGCGGGGGGCGGGGGCGGGTTCCGGCTCCGGGGGTGCTGCGAGTTCGGGTTCCGGGGCCGGGGTCCCTGTGGGTTCGGGCTCCAGGGTCACTGCAGGTTCGGGCTCCGGGGCGGGCCTGGCCGCGGTCGGCTCGTCTCCGGGTTCGGGGTCCGGAACTGCGGTGGCGGCGAGCGACTCGACTTCTTCCGGCTCGGGGTCCGGCTCCGTGGTTGCCGCGGGCTCCGGGGCCGGCTCGTCCGCGGGTTCGGCGTCCGGAGCGGGAGAAGCCTCCGGAGCAGGCTCGGCTACGGGCACGACCTCCGAAGCGGGTTCGGCTGCAGCCGACTCGACCGCAGCCGGCTCGACCGCAGCCGGCTCGACCGCAGCCGGCTCGACCGCTGCTGGCTCGACCGCAGTCGGCTCGTCCGCGAGTTCGGCCTTGGGAGCCGACTCGGCTGCGGGTTCGGCCTTGCGAGCTGGTTCGGGTGCGGGCTCCGGCTCGGGTAGCGGGACCGGACCTGGGTCGACGACCGCCGTCGGCGCGATCTCGCCGACGCCTGGCGCTGGGGACGTCATGCCAGGCAACCTACCAGCGCAGGTGTGCCGAGCCGAGGAAAGTCCGTGGTGTCGGACCGGAACCTGTCACACCCCCTGCCCCCGGTACCACGCGATCTTCTCCCGCAGCTTCTCCTGCTGACTGCGCAGACCGTCGATCGACTCCTGCACCCGCCGGTCGTGGTCCTCGAGCAGCGCCACCCGCGCCGCCAGCGTCGCCTCGTCCAGCGCTAGTTCCGCGTACCGCTTGAGATCGGCGATCGGCATGCCCGTGTCGCGCAGGCAGTGGACCAGGTCGAGCCAGCCCAGGTCGTCGTCGGTGTAGGCGCGATGCCCGCCCGACGTGCGCGCGATCGGGCGCAGGATGCCCTCCCGCTCGTAGTACCGCAGCGTGTCGATGCTGAAACCCGAGACCTCGGCGGCCTGCGCGGGCGAATAGACGGTCATGTTCCGATCCTGCCCTTGACCTGGAGCGCGCTCCAGGGTTTTTGCTCGTCTCATGACCACATCGCAGGACACTCGAAGCATCACCGAGACCGCCCCGGAACCCGACGCCCACGACACCCCGCCCGCCGAGCGCCTGGTGCTCGGCGCCATGATGTTCGGCACCGCCGTGGACGAGGCGACGTCGTTCGCCGTCCTGGACCGGTTCGTCGACGCCGGCGGCCGGTGGATCGACACCGCCGACTGCTACGCCTTCTGGGCCAGCGAGTCCGGCTACGGCGGCCAGAGCGAGGAGCTGCTCGGACGCTGGTTCGCCGCGCGCCCCGGCGTCCGCGACCGCATCCTGCTCTCCACGAAGTTCGGGGCCGAGCCGCGCGACGCCGCCGACTGGCCAGCCTCCCGCACCGGCCTGTCGCCGGCCGCGATCCGCGAGCAGATCACAGGCAGCCTCCGCCGCCTCGGCACCGATCACGTGGACCTCGCGTGGGGGCACATGGAGGACAGGTCGGTCCCGGTCGAGGAGACGGCGGACGCCTGCGCGGCCCTCCTGTCCGACGGCGTCACGGCCCGCATCGGCCTCTCCAACCACCCGGCGTGGCGGGTCGAGCGGGCACGCCGGCACGCGATCGCGCAGGGGCTGGAGCCGTTCAGCGTCGTCCAGCACGCCTACAGCTACCTCCAGCCGCGCCCCGGCACGCTCACCGGGAACCACCGCTTCGGCTGGCTGAGCGACGACCTCGTCGACCTGGCCGACGTCGAAGGTGTGGAGGTGTGGGCCTACACGCCGCTGCTGTCCGGCGCGTACGACAACCCGGCCAAGCAGATCCCCGAGATCTTCGACCACCCGGGCAGCACCCGGCGGCTGGCCGTGCTGGACGACGTCGCCGCCCAGGTCGGGGCCTCGCGCGGCCAGGTCGTGCTCGCCTGGCTCGCGGCCCGCGGCATCCGGCCGATGCTGGGCGGCAGCAAGGTGCACCAGCTCGACGCCGCCGTCGAGGCCCTGTCATTGGAGGTCCCGGCGGAGCTCCTGCAGCTGATGAACAACGTGGACGTCACGCCACCCTCCGCCTGAGGTCAGGACAGGTCGATCGTCAGCGGCTCGAAGGGGGTGCCCGTCGGGTAGCTGCCGCCCCAGAGCTTCGCGCCGTCGTCGGTCAGCTCGACCTGCTGCCAGGTGAGTTGCGCGCCGTCGTCGGACCGCTCGGGGGCCCCGACCAGGCGGAACGCGACCGTGCGCACGTCCGCGTCGCGGTCCCGGATGGACATGGTCCAGTCGGGGCCGCCGTCGGCGGGCGCGGTGACCTCGATGTCGGCGACCTCGCCGACGAACGAGCCGAAGTGCCCGATGAAGACCACGGATCCCGTGAACGCGAACAGCGCATCGTCGGCCGAGGGATCCGGACTGCGCCCAGGGTCGAGCGGGAAGTGGAACGATGCGCCGGTGCCGCCGACGGCGTCGTCCTGCACGATGCGACCGCCCGGCGCCCCCATCACGTACATCAGCAGGCTTTGCTTGATCTCCCAGTCCAGATGAGCCACCTGAGAACGTTACCGCTTTGCCTCGGGCGGGTGGGCGCGACAGAACTCGCGGACGGCGTCGTTCACCTGGTCGGGACGTTCCAGGTGGCTCAGGTGGCCCGCGCCCTCGATCACGACGAGCGTGGTGTCACCGATTGCGTCCTCGAACTGCCTCGCGACCGTGAGCGGGGAGCGCACGTCCAGGCGTCCCCAGACCAGCAGGGTGGGGACGGCGATGCGGGGGAGCAGGTCGGTCAGGTCGGCCTCGGCCATGATGCCCAGCTGCTGGGCAAGGGTGGCCGGGCGGACGTCGGCGGCGACGTCGGCGAGCAGCGGCGCGAGCTCCGCGGGCGGATCGCCGGCGAAGAGCCCGGGAAACGTCGGGTCGAACTCCGCACGAGGCGCGGCGAGCATCTCGCGTGCGCCTGCCACCCGCGCCCGGACCTCTTCCGCGGGCAGCGACCCCTTCCAGCCGGCGTAGGCGTCGATCATGATCAGGGTCGCGACGAGCTCAGGGTGGCGGCGATAGAGCTCGAGCGCCACGGTGCCGCCCCAGGACACCCCGGCGACATGCGCGGGCCCGAGCTCGAGCGTCTCGAGCAGCGCCGCGAGCGCGTCCGCGTAGCCGGCCAGGCCGAAGCCGTCCGGCAGGTCGGAGGACCGCCCGGCCCCAGGCTCGTCCCAGGCGACGACCGTGAGCTCGTCGGCCAGGCCGGCGAGCTGGACCTGCCAGACGCGGCCGTCCTCGGCGGCGCCGTGCACCAGGACCAGGGGCGGCCCCTGGCCGGCCCGCTCGTAGGCGATCCGGAGCCCGCCCGCCTCGATGAACTCCACCTTTGGACGGTACGTGCGCCCGGGCCCACGCGCAGGGGATGCCCGGACGCGCGTCGCCGCGCGTTCACGGGTGTGTCGCCCGGGTGACGGCGTGGCGCCACGCCCCGGCCACCGGGCCTGTCCAGGCTCGGAGCCATGAGGACCACCCAGCAACGTCGTCTCACCACAGCCCTCGCCGTGACCCTCGCGGGCGCGCTGGCCCTGGGCGCCGCCCCGGCGTCGGCGCTGTCGCCCGTCCCGAGCGCCGAGGGCGTCACGGCGAACCACCCGCGCGCCTTCGACCTCCAGGCGCACCGCGGCGGCGCCGCGCTCACCGTCGAGAACACGCTCCCGGCCTTCGACAAGGCCCTCGCGCTGGGCGTCAGCACGCTCGAGCTCGACGTGCAGATCACGCAGGACGGGTACGCCGTCGTGACGCACGACCGCGACCCGAACCCGGGCAAGTGCGTCGACACGGCGCCCGCGTTCCCGGGCGACCCCGAGTTCCCGTACGTCCCCGGGACGCGCTACCTCAAGGACCTCACGCTCGCGCAGGTCCGCACCATCGACTGCGGCTCGCTGCGCCAGCCGCAGTTCCCCGAGCAGGAGCTGTTCCCGGGCGCGCGCATGCCGCTGCTGTCCGAGGTGCTGCGGCTGGTCAACCGGCACCGGGCCGACGAGGTCACGCTCAACATCGAGACCAAGGTCGAGGCCGGCGCCCCCGAGCAGACGGCGCCGCGCGAGCAGTTCGTGCAGGTCGTCACCCGGGAGGTCCGCAAGGCCCGCCTGGTGGACCAGGTCACGATCCAGAGCTTCGACTGGGGCTCCCTGATGCGGATGAGCGAGGTCGAGCCGCGCTTCCCGCTCGTCGCGCTGACCAACGGCCAGCAGTTCCTCCAGGTCGGCGTCGCGGGTGCGTCGCCGTGGCTCGGCGGGATCGACATCGACGACTTCCCGGGCTCGATCCAGGAGAAGTTCGTCGCGGCCAGCGCCTCGTTCGGGGCCGACGCCGTCTCGCCCGTGCACGGCGACCCGCAGGGCGGCAGCGTGACGGACCCGGGCTACGTCGCCTTCACGACGCCCGAGCTCGTCGACGCCGCGCAGGACGCCGGCCTGGCCGTCATCCCGTGGACCATCGACGACCGCGCCACCATCGAGTCCCTGATGGACATCGGCGTGGACGGCCTCATCACCGACCGCCCGGACCTGCTGCGCACGATCATGGCGGAGCGCCACCTGAAGCTCCCGGACCGCTACTGACCGTCGGCGGGCGCGGCGCGCGCGGCGCGCGCGGTGCGCGCGGTGCGCGCGGTGCGCGCGCGGCGGCACGGGTGGTCGGTAGAACGTCAGGAGATCGGCAACTCGAGCTGCCGATCTCCTGACC
>NZ_JBHUUX010000027.1:0-72694 GCF_042670845.1 Promicromonospora sp. NPDC057138
GTCCGAGTCTCCCCGGGGCTACCCCGGGAGACTCGGACAAGCGCTCTACTTCGACAGACCCTTCACGGCTCGGTGGGTCAGCCGCGGGCGACGTCGGCGCCCAGGGCCTCCAGCTTGTCCTGGAAGTTCTCGTAGCCGCGGTCGATCAGGCCGATGCCGCGCACCGTGGACCGGCCGTGCGCGGCGAGCGCCGCGATGAGGTGCGAGAACCCGCCGCGCAGGTCGGGCACCTCGATGTCGGCCGCCGACAGCGGCGTCGGCCCGGAGACGACGGCGGAGTGGTGGAAGTTGCGCTGGCCGAACCGGCAGTCGCGGCCGCCCAGGCACTCCTTGTAGACCTGGATCGTGGCGCCCATCTTGCGCAGCGCGTCCGCGAAGCCGAAGCGGTTCTCGTACACGGTCTCGTGCACGATCGACAGGCCCTTGGCCTGGGTGAGCGCGACGACGAGCGGCTGCTGCCAGTCGGTCATGAAGCCGGGGTGGACGTCGGTCTCCAGCACGATGGACTTCAGGTCGCCGCCGGCGTGCCAGAAGCGGATGCCGTCGTCCTGCACCTCGAACCGGCCGCCGACCTTCCGGAACGTGTTCAGGAACGTCATCATCTCGGGCTGGGTGGCGCCCTTGACGGTGATGTCGCCGCCGGTGGCGAGGGCCGCCGAGGCCCACGACGCGGTCTCGATGCGGTCGTTCAGCGCGGTGTGGGTGTACCCGTCGAGACGGTCGACGCCCTCGATGCGGATCACGCGGTCGGTGTCGACCGAGATGATGGCGCCCATCTTCTGCAGCACCGCGATGAGGTCCATGATCTCGGGCTCGATCGCCGCGCCCGAGAGCTCGGTGATGCCGTCCGCGCGGACCGCCGTGAGCAGCGTCTGCTCGGTAGCGCCCACCGACGGGTACGGCAGGGAGATCTTGGTGCCCTGGAGGCGGCGCGGCGCCCGCAGGTGGATGCCGTTGGGCCGCTTGTCCACGACGGCGCCGAACTGGCGCAGGATGTCGAGGTGGTAGTTGATCGGCCGGTCGCCGATGCGGCAGCCGCCCAGGTCAGGGATGAACGCTTCGCCGAGGCGGTGCAGCAGCGGCCCGCAGAACAGGATCGGGATGCGGCTGGAGCCGGCGTGGGCGTCGATGTCGGCCACGTGGGCGGACTCCACGTTGGACGGGTCGAGGTCGAGGATGCCGGCGTCGGTGTCGTACTTGACGTTCACGCCGTGCAGGTCCAGGAGTCCCGAGACGACCTTGACGTCACGGATCTGCGGTACGTTCCGCAGCACGCTGGGGGTCTCCCCCAGCAGGGAAGCCACCATGGACTTCGACACGAAGTTCTTTGCGCCTCGAACGGTGATGGTCCCGTTGAGCGGGGTGCCGCCGTTCACATACAGCAGATCGTTCATATCCTCGTCGTCGTCTCGTTCGTTCCGATGATGGACTTCCGATGTGGGGCCTGGGGCGCCCGGTCGATACTGCCCCTCGCCGCCGGTCGTGCCAACACGGGCACGGGCGGGAGTATTCACCGTTCACTACACCTTCACTCGCACCGCACGCAGTCGCAGGTCGACACGCCGCGGCCGCCTGTCTGACGCCGCCCGCGCCGCGCGAAGCCGCCGGGGCAGCCTACGTCAAGGCCCCATCCGTACCGCGAGACAACCTTCCCGGATCGCGGAGGGCCGCTTAATCTCACCCGCATGAGTACCTCCGCATCGCCGACCGCCGGAGCCGCCTCCGGCGCGCAGAGCGCGTCACCGGCCGGCAACCCCCGGGGCCGCGTCGTCGTCGCCTCCCTCATCGGTACCTCGATCGAGTTCTACGACTTCTACATCTACGCGACCGCCGCCTCGCTGGTCTTCCCTGCGCTGTTCTTCCCGAACGCCGCGGACCCGACCACGCAGCTCCTGTCGTCGTTCGCCGTCTTCGGCGTCGCCTTCGTGGCGCGGCCCGTCGGCTCGGTGCTCTTCGGCCACTTCGGCGACCGCATCGGCCGCAAGACGACGCTCGTCGCCTCGCTGCTCACGATGGGTATCGCGACGGTCCTGATCGGCGTCATCCCCGCGGCGTCCACGCCCGGCTGGGCCGTGGCCGCGCCCGCCGTGCTCGTGCTGTGCCGGTTCTGCCAGGGCCTCGGCCTCGGCGGTGAGTGGAGCGGCGCCGCGCTGCTCGCCACGGAGAACGCCCCGGAGGGCAAGCGCGCCATCTACGGCACGTTCCCGCAGCTCGGCGCGCCCATCGGCTTCATCCTCGCCAACACGGTGTTCATCTCGCTGTCGACGGCGCTGACGCCGGAGCAGTTCGCCGACTGGGGCTGGCGCGTCCCGTTCCTCGCGTCCGCGATCCTCGTGATCGTCGGCCTGTGGGTGCGGCTCTCGCTGCTGGAGACGCCGGCGTTCCAGAAGGTGCTCGAGGCCGAGGCCGTCACCAGGGTCCCGGTGGCCCGGGTGTTCAACACCTCGTGGAAGCAGATCGTGTCGGGCACGTTCATCATGCTGGCCACCTACGTGCTGTTCTACCTGATGACGACGTTCACGCTGAACTACGGCGTCGCCCCGACCGAGCCCACCGACGGCTCCCCCGCCGGCCTCGGCTACGAGAAGATCGACTTCCTCTGGATGCTGATCATCGGCGTCGTGTTCTTCGGCATCTTCACCCTGGTCTCCGGCCCGATGGCGGAGAAGTTCGGCCGACGCAAGCACCTCATCTGGGTCACCGTGGCGATCATCCTGTTCGGCGGGTCGTTCGTGCCGCTGTTCGCCGCGGGCGACGTCGGCGTGCAGACCCTGCTGATCCTCGGCTTCACGCTGATGGGCCTCACGTTCGGCCCGATGGCCGCCGTCCTGCCCGAGCTGTTCCCCGCCAACGTCCGGTACACGGGCTCGGGCATCGCGTACAACCTGTCGTCCGTGCTCGGCGCGGCGGTGGCGCCGTTCATCGCGGTGGCGCTCTGGGCGACCGCGGACGGCTCGCCGGTGCTCGTGGGGGTCTACCTCTCCGCGATGGCCGTGATCACGCTCGTCGCGCTGCTCCTGACGCGCGAGACGCGGGACGTCGCGTACGAGGAGAACGTCGCGGCCTGAGGCCGCAAAGCACGCTGTACGACGCCGTCGCGCGCCTTCCGTGGGGGAGGGGCGCGACGGCGTTTTGCGTCACCCGTCCTTCGTCGTCAGCCGCGCATACGCCAGCGACATGCCGATCACGAGATAGCACAGGGCCCGCACCACACCCTCGCCCAGGCCGTCGAACGACACCGGGTCCCGGATCAGGTCGACCAGGCTGCTCACCGACGTCGGCAGCAGGTACGGGTGCAGCCAGTCCAGCGCCGAGAACTGCATCAGCACCTCGGAGACGATCAGCCCGCCGAGCACGCTCACGACCACCAGCATGGGGTGCTCGGTGGACGCCGAGATGGCCAGCGCGACCGCGCCGACCCCCATCAGGTACACCGTCGCCCACGCGATGGCGACCGCCAGCCGCCACAGCACGTCCCCGACCGACAGCTCCGTCCCGGACATCGAGACCAGGCCGTCCGTCCCGGCGAGAGCGAGCCCCGTCAGCAGGCCCGACGTGACGACCAGCGCGGCCGCGACCAGCGCGACGACAAGCACCCCGAACGACTTCACGACCAGCAGCCGGCCGCGCGCCACCGGGGCGAGCAGCCAGCCGCGCAGCGCGCCGTGGTCCTGCTCGCCGGCCAGCGCGTCGGCGCCCGCCATCGCCACGGTGAGCGGCAGCAGGAGGATCAGCAGCGTCATCAGCGACCCGAGCGGCAGCACGAAGGCGCTGGTCACCATCGTCACGAAGATCGGCGGCTCGCCACCAGGCCCGATCGGCCCTTCGCCGACGGGTCCTCCGGTGGTCGGCGCGACCGGGCCGTCCAGCGTCAGGTCGACGGCGATACCGACGATCACCGGGAGCGCAGCGAGCAGCCCCAGCACGACCAGCGTCCGCGGACGCCGGAAGATCCACCGCACCTCGGCCCGCAGCAGGCGCGCCAGCGGGGCGCGCCGCCGGGCGGGCAGGCCCTCAGGAGGGACGGCGCCGGCCTCCGCCAGGGTTACCGGCGCGCTCATCGGATCCTGGGTGGTCATCGCGTCCTGCCTTCCTGGGCCACGGCCGGCTCGTCGGCGTCCAGCTCGCCGACCACCTCGCCGACGTCGTGCGTCAGCCGGGCGAAAGCCTCCTCCAGCCCGGTGCGTTCCCGCCGGGCCTCGTCCACACCGACGCCGGCGCGGACCAGGGTCTCGATCACCGTCGCCGGCGTCGTCGTCGTGAGGTCCACGCGGACGCCGTCCGGCGCGAGCCGAGCGGGGATCCGGCGGTCCCGCAGGGTCTCGACGGCGGTCGCGCCGTCCGGGGTGGACACGAGCAGCGTGGGGCTCCCCGACTCCAGGAGGTCGGCCAGCGCGCCCTGCGCCACGATGACGCCCTGGTTCAGCACGACCACGTGCGTGCAGGTGGCCTCGACCTCCGCCAGGAGGTGCGACGAGACGAGCACCGTCACGCCGTGGGCGTGCAGCTCAGCGATGATCCGGCGGACCTCCTGGGTGCCGGCCGGGTCGAGGCCGTTCGTCGGCTCGTCCAGCACGACCAGCCTGCGCGGCGCCAGCAGAGCCGACGCGAGCCCGAGGCGCTGCTTCATGCCGAGCGAGTACGCGCGGTACTTCCGCCCCGCCGCGTCCGCCAGGCCGACCCGCTCCAGCGCGGCGGCGACCGCGCCCTTCAGCTCCCCGCCGGCCAGCAGCGGCTCGGCGGCGGCGAACCGCAGCAGGTTCTCCCGGCCGGACAGGAACGGGTGGAAGCCCGGGCCCTCCACGAGCGCCCCGACGTGCGGGAGCACCCGGTCGACGGCGCCGGGTACCGGCACGCCCAGCAGCTCGATCTCGCCCTCGGTCGGCTGGACGAGCCCGAGCAGCATCCGGATGGTCGTCGTCTTGCCGGAGCCGTTCGGCCCCAGCATCCCGACGACGGCGCCCTCCGGCACCTCCAGGTCGACGCCGTCCACGGCGACCGTGCCGCGGTAGACCTTGCGCAGCCCCCGGGTGCGCGCCGCCAGGGCGGTACCGGAGGCGTTCCTGGCCTCCGGTACCGCCGCTTCGGCCCGCGCTGTGGTCACTGCTGGTCCAGTGCGTCGACGAGCACCTGCTGCGGCACCGCGCCGGCCGCGATCCGGCCGTCCTCGGTGAGGACGGCGCCGCCGACGGCGATCCGGACGTAGGTGCCCGAGCCGAACTCGCCGGACACCGGCTGGCCGATCTGGGCCAGGATCCCGGCGAGATCCTGCCCGCCCTCGGCGGAGCCCCCGAAGGCTCCCTCAGCGTCGCCCACGGCCGGCGCGTCAGCCGGAACCTCGCCGATCACCACGGTGTCCCAGCCGTCGCCGACCGTCGTCGTGCGCTGCTCGACGCCCTCGGCGCCGTGCTCGCCGGCCGCCCGCGCGACGTCGTCCGCCTGCGTGGTCTCGACGTCGGCGCCGTCCGGCGGCGTGAACTGGAACAGGTCAGCGTCCTGCGCGCCGGTAGAGAACTCGACGAAGCCGAGCGACAGGACGGGATCCGAGGTGCCGTTGGCGAACACGTCGAACCGCAGCGGGACGCGCGTCTCCTCGTCGATCGCCACGGTGATCTCCCGCAGCAGCGTCTTCTCGGACGGCTTCGGCGTCAGCACGAGCTCGTACGCCGCGCGGTCCGCGACCCGTGCTGTGCCGTCCACGGTGATGTCGCTGGTCGGGCGGAGGCGCTCGATGATCTCGGCCGCCGCCTGCGACGGGTCCGCCATTCCTGCCTCTGCGTGCCCCCGTGCGGCAGCGATGTCGGCCTCGTCCCAGGTGAGGTGCTTCGCTGTGTTCTCCTGCGAGTCGTAGGCCCACGCCTCGTCCGCGTTCTTCACGAACGTCAGCTCGGACGCCTCCCGCTCGACCTGGACCCGGGCGCCCTTCGCGCCGTCGTGGAACACCCGCACCGAGTCGAAGTCGAGCTCCTCCACCCCGGGCACGGCGGGCAGCCCGAGCTCGTTCGTCAGTTCGGCCACGCCCGCGAACGCGGGCGGCTCGGCCTCCAGGGTCGACGTGACGAGCTCCTCCGCGCTGATCGCGGGCAGCACCGGGTCGTCGTCCGCGCCGGCGGGCAGCGTGCTCAGGGCCAGGCCCGCGAGCCCCACGGTGATTCCCGACCCGGCGGCGACCAGCGCCTTCGTCCTCGGCCTCATGTCGTGCTCCTTCGCGCTCTCGACCAGTGTGCTCTCCCTGACACCTTCCACGATGCCCCGTGCGTGCTGAGACGTTGCTGAGAAGCCGACCCCAGCTGAGATGACGCTGAGAACCGCCGCCGCGCTCCCCTCCGGATCATCCAGGAGGCCGCCGCGTGCGGCATGCTGGCAGCCATGAGACCGCAGATCCTCGTGGTCGACGACGAGCCCGGCGTGCGCAAGGCGCTGGACCGCGGCCTGCGCGCGGAGGGCATGGACGTCACGGTCGCCGCCGACGGGCCGACGGCGCTGCGGCTGGCGCGCACCGGGTCGTTCGACGCGGTCCTGCTGGACATCATGATCCCCGGCCTGTCCGGCTACCGCGTGCTGGAGGAGCTGCGGTCCGCCGGCGTCGCGACCCCCGTGCTGCTTGTGTCGGCGAAGGACGGCGAGGTGGACCAGGCCGACGGGCTCGACCTCGGCGCCGACGGCTACGTGGTCAAGCCGTTCTCCTTCGTCGTGCTGCTCGCCCAGCTCCGCGCCCTCCTGCGCCGCGCCGCGACGGGAGCCGCCCCGCGGGGCCGGATCGAGCTCGGGCCGCTGACCATCGACCGCGCGGCACGCACCGTGCGGTACGACGGCGCCGACGTCCCCCTGAGCCCGCGCGAGTACGCCCTGCTGGCGGCGCTGGCGTCGCGGCCCGGGACCGTGTGGACGAAGCAGGAGCTGCTGACCGAGGTCTGGGGCGACGAGGCCGCGACCAGGAACGTCGTCGAGGTGTACGTCGGCTATCTGCGGCGCAAGCTGGCCGCCGTCGGCGCGGGCGACCTGGTGCGGACCGTCCGGGGGCACGGGTACCAGCTCGGGGAGCCGCAGTAGTGCGGGCGCCGGGGCCGACGGCGTCGGGCCGCCCCTGGGCCGGCGTGTCGCTGCGCCTGCGGGTCACAGCCCTCGCCACGGCGGTCACGCTCGCCTGCCTGCTGGGCCTGGCGCTCGTCGCCGGCCGCGGCCTCGGGCCGCTCCTGACGGACGCCGTGGACGACGAGCTCCAGACGGCGCTGACCAGCGCCGCGCGCGACGTCGTCGCCGGCCCGGCGCCCGACTCGCCCGACGGCCTGGAGGTGCGCGTCCTGGACACCGCGGGCAGTCCGGTCGACGACGGCGCGCCCCCGGCCCTGACGCACGACCAGGTGCGCGCGCTGAAGGCCGGCACCCCGGTCACCGCGGGCGACCGGCAGCCGGTCCGCTGGCACGGCACCGTCGTCACGGCGCCCGACGGGAGCCAGCGGCTCGTCGTCGTCGGGACGGGCCTCGTCGGGCAGGAGGCCGCCAAGGAGTCGGGCGGCCGGTGGCTGCTGGTCACCGCCCTCGTCGGGACGGTCGTGGCCGGGGTCGCCATCTGGTTCGCCGTCGGGTCGGCGCTGCTGCCGGTCGCCCGGATGCGGGAGTCCGTCCGCCGTCTCGCCCCGGGCGAGCGCGTGGCGGCGCCCGACGCCGCGGCGGGCGAGCTGCGCGCCCTGGCCGACGACTTCAACGTGCTGCTGGACCGCCAGGACGCCACGACGGAACGGCTGCGGCGGTTCACGGGCGACGCGGCGCACGAGCTGCGCTCCCCCGTGGCGTCCATCCGCCTGCAGTCGGAGGTCGCGGTCGCCAATCCCGACCCGCAGCTCTCGCAGGAGGTGCACGCGGACGTCCTCGCGGACGCCGAGCGCCTGTCGGCGCTGCTCGACGGGCTGCTGGCCCTGGCCCGCTCGGACGCCGGGGAGCTGCCGCCGGCGGACGCCGTCGACCTGGTCGACGAGGTGAACGCGGCGGTGGCGCGCGCCGGGGACCAGCCCGTGCCGGTGGCGGTCAACGCCCTGACCGGGCAGGCGTGGGCGTCCGCCGCGCACACCGAGACCGAGCTCGTCCTGGACAACCTGCTGCGCAACGCCCTGAGGTACACCCGCACGCGGGTCGTCGTGTCGGTCCTCGCGGGCCAGTCCACCGTCCGCGTCCTGGTCGACGACGACGGTCCCGGCGTCCCCCCGGAGCACCGCGCCAAGGTCTTCGACCGCTTCTACCGGGTCTCGGACGACCGCGCGCGGGCCTCCGGCGGCGCCGGGCTCGGCCTCGCGCTGGTCGCCGAGCTCGTCCGCCGCCGGGGCGGCCGGGTCGCCGTCGGCGAGTCGCCCGACGGCGGCGCCCGGTTCACCGTCGTGTGGCCCCGGGTGGGCTGAGCAGGGTCCCGTAACCTGAACAGATGAACTCGCCCGAAGCCCTCGCGGCGGCGCTGGGTGAGGCGGGCTACCTCGCCGACGAGGACCTCGCCACCGTCGCGTACCTTGCCCGGGTCATGGAGCGCCCGCTGCTCCTGGAGGGGGAGCCGGGGACCGGCAAGACGGCGCTCGCCGAGGCGCTGGCCCAGGCCTTGGGCGCGCCCCTGATCCGGCTGCAGTGCTACGAGGGCATCGACGCGACCCAGGCCCTGTACGACTGGGACTTCGGCCGCCAGATCCTGCACCTGCGGACGCTGGAGGCCGCGGCGGTGTCGTCGGACACGAACGCCCTGGAGGTCGAGACCACCGAGCGCTCCCTGTTCGACGAGCGCTTCCTCCTGGCCCGGCCCGTCCTCCAGGCGCTGCGGACCACTCCGTCCGTGCTGCTGGTGGACGAGATCGACCGCGCCGACGACGAGTTCGAGGCGTTCCTCCTGGAGGTCCTGTCCGGCTGGACGGTGACGATCCCGGAGCTCGGCACGATCCGCGCGACGACGCCGCCCACCGTCGTCCTCACGTCGAACCGCACGCGCGAGCTGCACGACGCCCTCAAGCGCCGCTGCCTCTACCACTGGATCGACCACCCCAGCCTCGAGCGCGAGGTTGCGATCGTGCGCGCCCGGCTGCCCGAGGTCGCCGAGGCCCTCGCCCGCCAGGTCGCCGGCTGCGTGCAGCGCCTGCGGGCGGAACCTCTGCTCAAGCCGCCGGGCGTCGCGGAGACGCTCGACTGGGCCCGCGCCCTGGAAAGCCTCGGCGCCGCGTCGCTCGATCTCGACGCGGCGTCCCGCACGCTGGGTGCCGTGGTCAAGTACCGCGAGGACACGATCCGCGCCCGCGAGGCGCTGACCCGGATCCTGGGGACCTGACATGTCCGACGGCGGTGAGCGGGTGCTGCTCGGGTTCGCGCGGGCGCTGCGGGCGGCCGGGGTCGGTGTGACGCCCGACCGGGCCACCGCGTTCCTGCAGGCCACGGCCGTGCTCGGGGCGGGCAGCGCCATGGCGACCTATCGCGCGGGCCGGGCGACGCTGTGCGCGGGGCCCGACGACCTGGCGAGGTTCGACCAGGTGTTCGCTGCGTGGTTCGAGGCCTCGACCGTCGGGCTGCCGGTGCCGCGCGCCAGGGCGGGCTCATCTGCGGGCACCACGGCGGTCTCGACGCACACCACCACCGACCGTGCCGACGCCGAGCCCTCCACCGCCGTGCTCCCGTCCGGCACTGACACCACGCCGTCCGGCCCCGGGCCCGGACGGGACGAACGGCATCCCGAGGTCGTCCCCGTGCTCGCCGACGACCGCGAGACGCTCCGCCACCGCGACGTCGCCGACCTCACCGAGGCGGAGCGCCGCGTCCTCGCCGCGCAGATCGCCGCCCTGCGCCCCCGCCCGCCGCTGCGCCGTGCCGCGCGTGCCGTGCCGTGGCGGCGCGGGCGCCCCGACCTGCACCGCACGTTGCGCGCGTCGCTGCGCCGGGCGGGCGAGCCGGCCCAGGTCGAGCGCCGCCGCCGGACCCGCACGCCGCGCCGCGTGGTGCTGCTGGTGGACGTGTCGGGCTCCATGCGGCCGTACGCGGAGGCGCTGCTGCGGCTCGCGCACGCGGTCGTGCGGTCGGGGGCTCCCGCGGGAGCGCGCCGTGTGGGCACCCGCTTCCGCGCCGAGGCGTTCACGCTCGGCACCCGCCTGACCCGCGTCACCGACGCCCTGCGCACCACCGACCCGGAGCGTGCGCTGGCCCGCGCCGGCGACCTCGTCCCGGACTGGGCGGGCGGCACGAGGCTCGCCGAGTCGCTTGCCACGCTGATGGACCGGCACGGCGCGCGGCTGCGCGGGGCGGTGGTCGTGGTGTGCAGCGACGGCTGGGAACGCGGCGACGCCGCGGACCTGGCCGACCGCGCCGCCCGGTTGCACCGCCTGGCCCATGCGGTGGTCTGGGTGAACCCGCATCGCGGGAAGGCCGGCTACCGGCCCGTGCAGTCGGGGATCGCAGCGGTGCTGCCGCACGTGGACCACTTCCTCGCGGGGCATTCGCTGGGTACGTTCGAAGAGGTGCTGGAGGTGATCGCACATGCGTGACGTGCTGGACGAGCTGCTGGCGTGGTGGCGGGACGGCCACCCGGTCGGGATGGGCACGGTCGTGGCCACGTTCCGGTCGGCACCGCGCCCGCCGGGTGCGGCGATGCTGGTCGGACCGGGGGACGACGGCGCACCGCCCGTCGCGGTGGGATCGGTCTCGGGCGGCTGCGTGGAGGGTGCGGTGTTCGACCTCGCGAGCGAGGTGGTCACGACCGGCAGGCCGGTGCTGGTGCGGTACGGCATCTCCGACGACGACGCGTTCGCCGTGGGCCTGACCTGCGGCGGGATCCTTGACGTGTTCGTGGAACGGGTGGACCGCGAGGGCTTCCCCGATCTCGACGAGGTCGCTCAGGACATCGCCGCCGGCCGTCCGGTCGCCGTCGCCACCGTGGTGGAACATCCCGACGAGCGGGTTCTCGGCCGCCGCCTGGTCATCCGGCCGGACGGCGCGACGGGGAACGACGGCGTGGCCGCCGGCCCGCGCGGGTCCGGAAACCTCGGCACCGCGCGCCTGACCGACGCCGTGGCCGACGACGCTCTCGGCCTGCTCGCCGGCGGGCTCAGCGAGACCCTCACCTACGGCCCCGACGGCGAGCGGCGGGGCGAGGGCTGCCGCGTGTTCGTCTCCTCCTACGCGCCGCGCCCTCGGATGCTGGTGTTCGGCGCGATCGACTTCGCGGCGGCGACGGCGCGGGTCGGCTCGTTCCTCGGCTACCGGGTCACGGTGTGCGACGCGCGGCCGGTGTTCGCGACCGCGACGCGCTTCCCGGACGCGGACGAGGTGGTGACCGACTGGCCCCACCGGTACCTCGCGGCCGAGGTGGACGCGGGCCGGATCGACGGCCGCACCGTGGTCTGCGTGCTCACCCACGACCCGAAGTTCGACGTGCCGGTCCTGGACCAGGCGCTGCGCCTCGACCTGGCCTACGTCGGAGCGATGGGCTCCCGCCGCACGCACGACGACCGCCTGGCCCGGCTCCGCGAGGCCGGGGTGCCCGACGACGCGCTGGCGCGCCTGCACAGCCCGATCGGCCTCGACCTGGGCTCGCGCACGCCCGAGGAGACCGCCGTCAGCATCGCCGCGGAGATCGTCGCGGCCCGCTGGGGCGGCTCGGGCGAGTCCCTCACGGCAACGGGCGGCAGGATCCACCGCCCACCACGCAGTATCTGACCACTGGCGGAGCCCCGAACTCGGCGTACCGTGATGCGTGTCACACCGTCACAACCCACCGTCACAACGAAGTGGCTGAGGAGTGTCCATGACCAGGATCGAGCTCACCGTCGACGGCGCGAAGGTGGTCGACGACGTCGAACCCCGTCTGTTGCTCGTGCAGTACCTGCGCGAGCGGCTCGGCAAGACCGGCACCGTGATCGGCTGCGACACCGCGAGCTGCGGTGCCTGCACCGTCCATCTCGATGGCCACAGCGTGAAATCGTGCAACGTCCTGGCCGTGCAGGCCGACGGCGCCGAGGTCACCACCATCGAGGGACTCGCCACCGACGGCGAGCTGCACCCCCTCCAGGAGGCGTTCCACGAGTGCCACGCCCTGCAGTGCGGGTTCTGCACGCCCGGCATGATCATGCAGGCCGCGGACCTGCTCGCCGAGAACCCCCACCCGACCGAGACCCAGATCCGCGAGGGCTTGGAGGGCAACCTCTGCCGGTGCACCGGCTACCAGAACATCGTGCGCGCGGTGCAGTACGCGGCCGACGCGGCGTCCACCGCCACCGACGGAGGTGCGGCATGACCACGACGGAAGAAGCCCCCGCCACCGCCGAGCCCGCCCACGACCGCGAGATCGGCCGCGACCGGCGCCGCAAGGAGGACCGGCGGCTCATCACGGGACGCACCCGCTGGACCGACAACATCGCGCCTCCCGGCACCCTGCACCTGGCCATGGTGCGCAGCCCGTACGCGCACGCGAACATCTCAGGGATAGACACCCGGGCCGCGGCCCAGTCCCCGAACGTCGTCGCCGTCCTGACCGGCACCGACCTCGCCGACACGCAGGGGGTCCTCGCCAACGCCTGGCCCATCACGACCGACCAGGTCGCGCCCGTGCACAAGCCCGTCGCCGTCGACCGGGTCGCGTTCGCCGGAGAGATCGTCGCCGTCGTCGTCGCCCGCAGCGCCGCCGCGGCCGCCGACGCCGCCGAGCTGGTCGACGTCGACTACGAGGAGCTGCCCGCCGCCCTCGACCTCCGGGCCTCCGCCGCGGCGACGCCTGAGAACGGCGGCGCCATCGCGCACCCCGACCTCGGCACCAACAACTCCGCCCGCTGGATCTTCGACTCCGCCGCCGCCGGCACGGGCGGCAACGTCGAGGACGCCATCGCCGCCGCCCGCACCGACGGCATCGTCATCGAACGCGAGTACCGCCAGCAGCGGCTCATCCCGGCCTTCATGGAGCCCCGCTCCGTCGTCGTCGACCCCACCGGCGAGCAGATCACCATGTGGTCCGCCACCCAGATCCCGCACATCACCCGCTTCCTCCTGGCCGCCACCACGGGCGTGCCCGAGTCGAAGATCCGGGTCATCGCGCCCGACGTCGGCGGCGGATTCGGCGGCAAGCTGCAGACCACACCCGAGGAATGGACGGCGTTCGCCATCGCGCGCCGCCTCGGCAAGCCCATCAAGTACACGGAGACCCGCTCCGAATCACTCCTCGCCGCCCACCACGGCCGCGACCAGTGGCAGAAGCTCACCCTCGCCGCCCGCGCCGACGGCACCGTCACCGGCCTCAAGGTGGAGCTGCTCGCCGACCTCGGCGCCTACGTCGCCCTCGTGGGCGGCGGCGTGCCCGTCCTCGGCGCCTTCATGTACAACGCCATCTACAAGTTCCCCGCCTACCGGTTCGACTGCCGCACCATCCTGACCAACACGACCTGGACGGACGCCTACCGCGGCGCCGGACGCCCCGAAGCCACGTTCGCCATCGAACGCCTCATGGACGAGCTCGCCGACGAGCTCGGGCGCGACCCCCTCGAGGTCCGCCGCCAGAACTGGATCACGCGCGACGAGTTCCCGTTCACCACCGTCGCCGGGCTCACCTACGACTCCGGCGACTACGAGTCCGCCACCGCCCAGGCCACCGCCGCCTTCGGCTACGACGACCTCCGCGAGGAGCAGGCACGACGGCGCGAGGTACGTGACCCCGTCCAGCTCGGCATCGGCATCTCCACCTTCACCGAGATGTGTGGGCTCGCGCCCTCCCGCGTGCTCGGCAGCCTCAACTACGGCGCCGGAGGCTGGGAACACGCCGAGATCCGCATGCTCCCCACCGGCAAGGTCGAGGTCGTCACCGGCACCAGCGGCCACGGCCAGGGCCACGAGACCGCGTTCAGCCAGATCGTCGCCGACCGCCTCGGCGTCCCCTTCGAGGACGTCGAGGTCCTGCACGGCGACACCCAGGTCGCCCCGCGCGGCCTGGACACCTACGGGTCACGGTCGCTCACCGTCGGCGGCGAGGCGCTCGCGCTCGCGGCGGACAAGGTCGTGGCCAAGGCCAAGCCGTGGGCCGCGCACCTGCTGGAGGCCGACGTCGGCGACATCGAGTTCTCCCGCGGGAAGTTCACCGTGGCCGGCACGAGCGAGGGAAAGACGATCCAGGAGATCGCCCTGGCCGCGTTCGCCGGACACGACTACCCCGCGGGCATCGAACCCAGCATCGACGCCGAGGTCACCTTCGACCCGGTGAACTTCTCCTTCCCCCACGGCACGCACCTGTGCGCCGTCGAGGTGGACACGGAGACCGGCGCCGTGCGCTTGCGCAAGTACGTGTGCGTCGACGACATCGGGACCGTCATCAACCCGCTTATCGTCGAAGGGCAGGTGCACGGCGGGCTCGTGCAGGGCATCGCCCAGGCCCTGTGGGAGGAGGCGGTGTACGACGACGCGGGCACCCTGCTGACCGGCACCCTCGCCGACTACCTCGTTCCCAGCGCCGCCGATCTCATCAGCTTCGACACCGCGCACCGCAGCACGCCCTCCACCACGAACTCCATGGGCGCCAAGGGCGTCGGCGAGGCCGGGACCATCGCATCCACTCCCGCCGTGGTGAACGCGGTCGTCGATGCACTGCGGCCCTACGGCGTGCACGACGTCGAGATGCCCTGCACGCCCGCGCGCGTCTGGCGCGCCATCCAGGATGGGAGCGCGTCATGATCCCCGCACCGTTCGAGTACGCCAGGCCCACCAGCATCGACGAGGCGCTCAGCCTGCTCGCCGGGTCCGACGACGCCACGGTCATCGCCGGCGGCCAGTCCCTCCTGACTGTGCTGCGCATGCGGCTCAACGCGCCCGAGCTCGTGGTCGACCTCGGCCGCATCGACGCGCTGCGGGGCATCCGCGCGGTGTCCGGCGGCGGCGCCGTCGCCGGCGGTGGCGGCGCCATCGAGATCGGCGCCATGACGCCGTACCACGAGATCCTCGCCTCCGAGGAGATCCGCACCGAGCTCAGCCTCCTGCACGACGCCGTCTCCAAGGTGGGGGACCCTCAGGTCCGGCACCGCGGCACCGTGGGCGGGTCGCTCGCCCACGCCGACCCCGGCGGAGACTGCGGCGCGGTGGCGCTCGCGCTCGAGGCCGAGATGGTCATCGCCGGGCCACGCGGCGAGCGGGTGGTCCCCGCTGCCGATTTCTTCCTGGACCTGTTCACCACCGCCGTCGGGGAGGACGAGCTGCTCGTCGCGGTCCGGTTCCCCGTGCACCCCGGCTGGGGGTCCAGGTACGAGAAGTTCGTGCGCATCGCCCAGCAGTGGCCCATCGTGGCGGTCGGCGCGTGTGTGCACATGGCCGACGGGAAGACGATCTCCGCAGCGCGGATCGGCCTGACCAACATGGGGCCGACGCCGCTGCGGGCGCGGGCCGTGGAGGAGGCGCTCGTGGGTGTGGCGCCGACGGCGGAAGCCGTGGGCGCGGCCTGCGCGGCCGTGGCCGACGGCACCAGTCCGCCGTCGGACCTCAACGGCGACGCCGACTACCGGCGGCACCTCGCGACCGTGCTGGCCCGGCGGGCCGTGCTCGCCGCGGCGAGGGCGGCGTGAGGACCCGGGGCGCCGGAGAAGGTGGCCCCACATGGAGCTGACCCACGAGTTCACCGTACCGGCCGACGTCGCGACCACGTTCGCGACGTTCGCGCAGGTGGAATCCATCGCCGAGTGCTTCCCCGGCGCGCAGGTCACGTCGGTGGACGGCGACGCGTTCACGGGGTCGGTGAAGATCAAGCTCGGCCCGATCGCGCTGACGTTCAACGGCGAGGGCGAGTTCACGGAGAAGGAGCTCGCCGCGGACGGCGGCTCCGGGCGCATGGTCCTGTCCGCGAAGGGCAAGGACAAGCGCGGTAACGGCACGGCGGGCGCGGAGGCCGTCGTCGTGCTCCGGCCCGGGACCGCTCCGGCGGAAGCCGGCGGCCCGACGACCGACGTCGAGGTGACGACGGACCTCCAGATCGGCGGCAAGGTCGCGAGCCTGGGCCGCGGCCTGGTCCAGGAGGTCTCCAACAAGATGCTGGGCCGCTTCACGGACTGCCTGGAGAAGAAGCTGACCTGAACCCGGATACCGTGGCGGCGTGGAGACGACGGCCCTGCTGCGCCGGCGGGTCCGGATCGAGGGCCGCTCGGTCGCCGTCGCGACCGGGCTGGCGGCCGGCTTCATGAACACCACGTCCGGCGTGGCCGCACCCGCGTGGACGGCGTACGCGCTGGCCACGCGATGGGACCACCGGTCGTTCGCCGCGACCCTGCAGCCGCTGCTCGTCGTCATGAACGCCATGTCGGTGGCGACCAAGCTGGCGTTCGGCGCGATCCCGGCCGGCTCCGCGCCGTCGTGGTGGGTCTGGCCGGTGCTCCTCGCCGGGGTGCTCGCGGGCGTCGCGCTCGGCACCCTCCTGGCACGCCGCATCCCGACCCGGGCCGCATCACTGATCGCCCTGACCATCGCCATAGCGGGCGCCCTGACGGCGCTGACCCGAGGCCTCCTCACCCTCTGACCTCGTCGCTCAGGTGGTGGACGCGGGGCCGGTCTCGATCGCCGGGTAGAGCTCGGCGAGCCAGTCCCAGAGCACGTCTGCCACCTGTGCGGCGTCCAGCCCGTTCGTGTCGATGACCAGGTCGGGCTGCGCCGACTGGGGCGGCTCACCGTTGTGGAACAGCGAGAGCCCTGCCGGGTGCCGGTGCCGGCGTTGCCGGTCCTCGAGCTCGCCGTCGTCCGTCCTGAGCTCGACGACCGCAACGGCCGCCGCCCTCTGCCGACCGAGCTCCCTCAGCCTGGCCTCGAGATCCCGGTTGGCCTCAGGCTCGAACGCCTGCCCGTCCACGATGACGCCCTGGCCGGCCTGCAGCATCGCCACGACGGCCGCGTTCATCGCGCCCAGCATCAGCATGCCGTCCGGACCGGTGCGGATCCGCCGTACGCCGTCGCGCCCTTCGACGTCCTCGTAGCGGAACCCGAGGTCCGAGTGCCGGGCACCGGGCAGCCCGCCTCCCCAGTGATCGGGCACCATGCGGAACAGCTCGTCGAGGCCGAACCTCAGGAGGGGGACCTCGGCGCGATCCTGGATCGCCGTCGTCAGGGTGGACTTCCCGGCGGCCGAGGGTCCGTTGATCACGAGGCACAGCGGCTCCACGGCAAGCTCCCTCACAGGTCAGGTGCGGAACTGTCAGGCGCCGGCACTCGTCGTCGGACGCGCGTCACGATGCTCCGGGTCGCCAGCTTGTGGAAGCGCGAGTCGATCACCAGCAGCTTGTAGAACGCGCCGAGCACGCCCGGGAACGTCGCGTCGGTGTGCGCCTCGAGACGCGTGCCTGCGCCGTCGGGCACGAGCCGGAAGGTGAGGGTGTAGGCCGAGAAGCGGTGGACGCCGTCGAGCACGATCCGGTGCGGAGGGTCCGCCGTCGCGACCCGGAATCCCGGGACCGCCGAGCCTGCCTCGAGCGGGCGCGGGCCGAGGGCTTGGGTATCACGGCAGCCGATCAGGCGCACGTACCGGGCCGGGCCGAGCGCATCCGCCTGGTCGAGGACCGCACGCCATACGACCTCGGGTGCGGCTGCGATGACCGCCGCGCGCACATCCCGGTAACGCCGAGGGTCAGCCATGCTCGGACCCTACTGCAGAGGACGCACACTGAACCGTTACCCAGGACGCTAACGCTCTGCCGTCGGAAAGCGCACACTTCTAGGTAGACGACGGGGTCTGTCTCCTGGAGGTACACATGGCCGCCCGACGCACGATCATCCAAGGGCTAGCCACATTCGGTGGCAGCCTGGCAGTCCTGGTCGCGGGCTTTGCCCTCCCCGCGGCGGCCGAGCCTGAGACGCCGATCGTCTACCCCTCCGCGTCGTCGGCGACGCAGGCCGACCGGCTCGGCTTCGACGCCTGCACCGCCCCCTCGCTGTCGTCGCTGAACGCCTGGATGGGGACGTCGCCGTACACCGCGGTGAACACGTACTTCGGCGGCAACAACCGCGCCTGCTCGCAGCCGAACCTGACGGCGGCGTGGGTCAGCAACGCCGTCGTCGGCGGCTGGAAGCTGCTCCCCACCTACCTCGGGTACCAGCCGTACTGCACGACCTCCAGCAAGCCGAACCGCTACCACAACGCGACCGAAGCCACCTCCCGCGGAAACTCGGACGCCGCCGACGCAGTCTCCAAGGCCAAGGCACTGGGCATGCTCCCGGGAAGCGGCCTGTACGCGGACGTCGAGCACTACGACCGCACCGTCTCGTCGTGCCGGACGGCGGTACGCCTCTACGTCTCGGCGTGGACGAAGACCCTGCATGCCTCGGGGTACCTGGCGGGCGTGTACGTCAACCAGAACTCGGGGCTGCTCGACCTCTCCGACTCGTACAACTCGACCGCGTACGCGCGGCCGGACGCCGTATGGATGGCCCGCTACGACCACAAGAGCTCGCTGACCGACTGGCCGACCGCCCCGAACTGGCAGTGGTCCAACTACCAGCGGGCGAAGCAGTACGAGGGCGGCCACAACGAGACCTGGGGCGGGGTCACGATCAACATCGACAACGATGCCATCAAGGCTCCCGTCGCCACGGTCGCGCAGACCTACCGGGTGACGAGCGATACGTCCTTGAACGCCCGCAGCGGGCCGTCCTCCTCCTACCCCGTCGTTCGCACGTATGCGCCGGGCGCCACGCTCACCCTGGTCTGCCAGACCACCGGGCAGAGCGTCGGCACGACCACGGTGTGGGACCGGCTGGCCACCGGGGCGTGGGTCACCGACTACTACGTCTCGACCCCGTCGAACACCGGGTTCACGGCGCGGCTGCCGCGGTGCCGCTACCCCGGGCAGGTGACCATCGACACGCTCACCATCCGCACTGGTCCGGGGACGTCGTACCCGAGCTCCGGCCACTCGCTGCGTCGCGGTGCCCTGGCCTACGTGCTGTGCCAGAAGTCCGGCGGCACGGTCGGGACCACCTCGGTGTGGGACAAGCTGCGCGACGGTCGCTGGGTCAGCGACTACTTCGTCTCGAACCGCTCGAACACGACCTGGAGCGCGCCGGTGCCCCGCTGCCCGTGATTCGCGGGAGAGCTGGAAACGGCACCCGACCTGCGTGAACATCTCGCGACTTTCAGAATGGGCACAACCAACTCGCTGCCCACGACGTCTTAGGAGTCATGAGAAACAGAAACGCAAGGACACGTTCCATCGTTCTGCTGGCCGGCCTCATGGTGGGCCTCACGGCGGGCACGACGGCGACCGCGGTCGCCGGCCCCGCGTCGGTGGCCTGCTCGGCCCCCTCCGCACACGTCCTCAGCCAGGCCGCGGCTCCGTCCGACTGCGACCCCGTCGGGACCCCGGTCACCCTCGGCAAGCCCACCCCGGGCGCGACCGCCAACTGGCAGAAGACCAAGACCAACGGCGTCGGCTACAAGATCCCGGCCCAGTGGACTGGTCACAAGATCGTGGGCGACGGCGGCAAGGGCCACGAGTGGGAGTCCCCTAAGGTCATCATCTCCGACGAGTTCGGCGACCTGCACTGGCGGATCCTCGTCCAGTCGCCCTTCGTGGACCAGACGATGCCGGACCCGGAGGAGCTGAACGAGCTCGGCTACTACGCCTCGTACATCGAGGTCGACGGCGCCTCGGAGGCCGTGCTGGTGGCCGCGCAGACCGGGCACTGGGCCGACCCCTCGGTCAAGACGATCGACTTCCAGGTCTTCGTCGAGTCGGAGCGCACCGGCGTCGTCACCCGGTTCATGGGCGAGCTGCCCCCGGGCAAGAGGGGCCAGTTCCTCCTGAACAACTTCGTTCCTACGATCAAGCCCTGATTCTGGGGTAGGCCGATTCTGAGTAGGCCGAACGGAGGCGGGTCCTGGTGTTGTCCGGGGCCCGCCTCCGGTCACGGGTGGCGTCGGAGATCAACCCTCGCCTCCGCGAGAAAGGCCACCAGATCCGCCCGCATCCAGCGCTCGCTTCTGGCCCAGAGCGCGGAGTCCCGGGAGACAGACGGCGGCCGCGGCGAGGAAACCTGCCCCGGCAATGATCCAGACGGCGTCGAGACCGAGCCAGGCCCCGAGAAAGCCACCGGCCGTCAGCCCAGCGGGCATGGTGAGCGCGTTGACCAGCCGGTTGAGGACGGCGAACCGGCCCATCAGGTGGTCGGGCACGGCGGCCTGCTGCACCGATCGAATGGCGGCGCCGGAGGCGATGAGCGGCAGCCCCTGGACGAGGAACAGGACCATGACGACCCAGATCGAGTCGATGAACGCGATGGGCAGCAGCAGGACCCCGTAGCCGACGTACGTCCACACGATCAGCCCGGTCAGCCCCAGGCGACCGGCGAGGCGGGGCGCGAGCAGCCCGCCGAGCACGGATCCCGCGGCGGTGACGGCCATCAGCAGCCCGAACTGCGCGTCCGTCGCACCGAGATCGTGCTTGGCGAACAGGACGATGATGCCCTCGGGCATCCAGCCGAACAGCCCGGCCCCGGCAGAGAGCAGCAGCGTCGTGCGGATCGGGCGATGGTGCGCCGCGAACCGAGCCCCGGCAGTGAGCTCGGTCAGGTAGGCGGCCAGCCTCGCCCTCCTCGTCGCGCCTCCCACCGGCGGGGCGGCAGGCGCCGCCGGACGCGTGTCCTGCCCGACGGCGAACGATCCGACGGCGACCGCCGACCCGAGGAAGGACAGGGCGTTGAGCGCGAACGGCAGCGCCGGAGCAGCACCGAAGAGGACGCCCGCGAGCGCGGGTCCTGCACCCCCGGCGCCGATCTCTCGCCCGACGGCGAGGTGGCTGTTGGCGCGCAGGAGCCGCTGGCGCGGCACGATCGTAGGAACGAGCGCGTACAGGCTGGTACCGAAGACGAGTTCCCCGACGCCGAGCAGGACGGCAACGACGAACAGCAGCCAGAGGCTGCCGACGTCGGCGAGCACCGCCACCGCCAGGAGCGCGACGACGACCATGCAGCCGAGGTCGCTGTAGACCATGAGCCGGCCGCGGTGGGAGCGGTCGACGAGGTTTCCGACCGGCAGCGCGAGCACCAGCGCGGGGATGCCCGCAACGCCGGCGAGCGCAGCGATGACCCGCGGGTCGTCCGTGTAGGTGGCGGCCAGCAGCGGGAAGGCGACGAGGTGGAGGCCTGTGCCGAGGCTCGACAGTGACTGTGCGGCCAGCACCCTCCAGAAGCGGGTTCCCAGCCTGCCGTCAGCGTCGAGCTCCGCGGTGGTCACGAGCCGTGACGCTACGGGGCGCCGTACGCGGAGCCCACCTGATTTCCGAGGCGGGCGGTCGACCCCGGTCTTGACCTGCGCCCCGCCATCGAACGCGCGGTGCAGGCCCTCGCGGAGTCTTGATACCTCGGAACACGCAGAGACCCGGATCCGCAGATCCGGGCCTCTGACCAGGCTCGACGGCCGACGACCGGACGCCCGTCCGGCGACCAAGGATCAGAACGAGCCCGGCAGGACGAGCACCGCCCACGCCACGATCGGCCCGAGGGCGACGATGACGCAGGTGTAGGAGATGACCTGCCGGTAGAAGCGGGCTCGGTCGACGCCGCGGGCGTTGGCGAGGACCAGCGCGCCGTTGGTGGAGAACGGTGAGACGTCGACGATCGTGGTGGAGATCGCCATGGCGGCGACGACGCCCACGACCGGCAGTGATCCGGTGAGCAGCAGCGGAATCGCCATCGGGATGGTCGCGGTGAGGATCGCCGTCGACGATGCGAATGCCGAGGTGACGCCGACGACGACACACAGAACGAGCGCGACCAGCAACGGCGCGCCCAGGCCAACGGCGCCATGTGCGACCCAGTCGATGGTGCCGGAGTGCTCCAGCACTCCCACGTAGGTGACCATGCCTGCGACCAGGAGGATCGTCGGCCAGCTGATGCCCTCGACGGCCTTGCCGAGGTTCTCTCGATCGAGCAATGCGAGCACGGCACCCGCGGCCAAGGCGAGGAATCCGATCTGCAGCTGGAAGGCGAGCGCGCCGACCACGAGCCCGACCAGCGCGACAAGCGTGGCGCGCTGACGCCAGGTCACCGTCATCGCGGTCGCCTTGACCGCGAGCGCAGTACCGCCGCCGGCCGGCGCCGGTGCACTTCCTCCGGTCGGCGCGTCGCCACCCGCCGCCGCGCCGTCCGGCCGCTCGATGAAGCTCTCCTCGCCGCGACGGCGGAGCAACAGGTAGGTCACGGCAGCGAGCAGCAGGTTGAAGCCGAGGCTCGCGAAGAACAACGCGGCGTGCGAGACCTCCAGACCGGACGGGGCGACGACGCCGTAGACGAGCGCGCCGGACACCGCCATCGGCGAGAACGCCCCGGCATGGGCGCCGCAGATCACCATCATGCCGACCATCAACGGGCTGATGCGGTACGTGAAGGCGAAGCTCATGCCGATCGGGACCAGCAGCGCGACCGCCGCGGGAGTGAAGGTGCCCAGCGCGGTCAGCGTGCCCGCGATGGTGAACAGCACCCACGGGACGAGGATCGCGCGGCCTCGCACGAGCCGGATTCCGCCCTGTACCAATAAGTCGATCGTGCCGTTCAGCTTGGCGACGGAGAACAGGTACGTGACTCCGACGACGGTGATGAACAGCGAGACCGGGAATCCCGCGAAGATCTCGGTCTCCTCGAGGCCGAACACGAACGTGCCGACTACGAACGACGCGACGAGCGCGAGGATCCCGATGTTGATGGGCAGCATCGTGGCGACGACGAACATGGCGCCCAGAACCAGGATCGCGATTATCTGTGATGACATCATTGTCCTCTTTGTTCTTCATGAGGCCCGCCCGACGCTTCCGTCCGGCGGGACGGTGGGGGTCAGGCGGCCGACGCAGCGACCAGTGTGACGGACGAGGGCTCCGGTACCTCGTTGTCGGGGAGGTCGGGGAGAAGCAGGGTCGCGTCGCCGATGCGACGTGCGGTCCGGGTGACCCCGACCGCGAGCAGCCCGTCACGAGTGCCCGCGCGGGTGGCCACGACTCCGGCCGGAGTGTCGAGGCGCAGCACCTCCTGCTCGCCGGCGACGAACTGGGACAGGACCGTACCCGGCGTGTGGGCGGCGGCGGTGAGTGCGACGCTTCCGGTGATGGCCAGCGCGGGATGCGTGCGCCCCATGGACAACATCCGCACGGTCACGTCGGAACGCTCTGGCCGACCCGCGCTGACCAGGGCGATCTTGGGGATGGCACGTGCGGCCTCGGCGGGATCGGCGGCGAGACCCATGCGGACCGCCGCGATGCGGCGGATCCGCTCGAGCCGGCCCAGCAGATCCTCCTGGGCATCGAGCGCGGCGGGGGAAGCCTCACCGTCCGCGCCGACCTCGTCGGCGGGGACAAGGACAACAGGCGCCCCGGCGTCGATCATCGTGACGCGTACCCCGTCGACCATGTCGACGGCGCCGCCCGTGGGCAGCAACGCCCCGGTCGTCCGGCCGGCCGGATCGACGAACCACAGTCGCACCCCGAGGCCGGGGTGGACCACACCGGGAATGTGGTCCCCGCCCTGTTCGGTCACCTGGCCTGAGGGCGTCGGCACGTCGACGACGATCAGCTGGCCGGTGTTGGTGTTGTTAATGCGCACCGTGGTCACCTCGCCCGTAGGCACCACCCAGCCGCGCTTCAACGCGTAGGGCCCGACGACGGCGGAGCAGTTCCCACAGTTGCTCGTCCAGTCCACCCGTCCGTCGGCGATGCCGATCTGGGCGAACGTGTACTCGACGTCGACGTCCGGCCGATCGCTCCTAGCGAGCACGACGGCCTTGCTGGTGGTGGAGGTCGCCCCGCCGATGCCGTCGATCTGGCGCGGGTCAGGACTTCCGTACAGCCGCAGCAGCACCTCGTCCACGCTGCGACCGGGCACCGCGAGCACGTCGCGCTCGAACACCCAGCACTTGCTGGTACCACCGCGCATCCACGTCGCTCGGATCTCTCGCACAGTCACTCCTTCGTCACTCCTTCGCGACGGTGGCACCACCGCCGCTACAGCCGGGGAATGACAGCCACGATGAGTCCCGCTGAGGTTGAGCACAATCACGAGAATCTGGACACCAGTGAAGCGTTGCTTCATGCTTGTGAGGCCGTGCGCCCTGCTCATGGAGAGGCCCGACGGGCGATTCCCCAGTCTGAGCACCCAAATCCCGCCTGAAGCAAAACTGCACGGAAGTCACCAGACGGTGAAGTTGCCGCATCAAACTTTTCGCACGTAGGAGTGCCCATGTTGGACGTTCGACGCCTCGCGCTGCTCGCGGCCGTGGTGGACACGGGTTCGATGACCGCCGCTGCGGAGCAGCTCGGCTACACCCCATCCGCGGTCTCGCAGCAGCTGCGCCGGCTCGAGGTGGAGGCCGGTCAACCCCTGCTGCACCGGCAGGCCAGGGGCGTGCGCCCCACCGAAGCCGGAGCCGTGCTCGCCGGCCACGCCCGCCACATCCTGCGTCGGCTCAGCGCTGCCGAGGCCGACCTCGCCGAGCTCGCCGGACTGCGCCGCGGCACGGTCGCGGTCGGCGTGTTCCCGACCGTCGCCAGCGCCCTGCTCCCCCAGGTCGTCAGCCGGTTCCGGCGCCAGTACCCCGACCTCCGCCTGGACGTGCGCAGCACCCGGTTCGACGAGCTCGTCGAGCTGCTGGAGAACGGCACGGTCGGCATCGCGCTCCTGTGGGACTACGCGTGGAACCGCGTCAACGTGGACGACATCTCCCTGACCCCGCTGCTGGACGATCCGACCGTTCTGATCGTCGCCGCCGACCATCGCCTCGCCCGCAAGCGGTTCACCACCATGTCCGAGCTCGCCGACGAGGACTGGATCGTCCGTGCCCACGATCATCCGGTGGCCGAGGTGCTCGGACGCAGCTGCCGCGCGGCCGGGTTCACTCCGAAGATCGCGTTCGAGGCGAACGACTACCAGGAGGCGCAGGCCATGGTCAGCGTCGGACTCGGAGTCGCGCTCGCGCCGAGGACCGCGGTGCGGAACCCGAACCCGGACGTCCGCGTCCTCGCCCTTGGCACCGACGTGCCCGCTCGACGCGTCCTGCTGGCGCACCGCCAGGACCGGCTTCGCGCACCCGCCGAGCTCGCCATGCACCAGCTCCTGGTCGACGTCGCCCGCGAGTACCAGACGAAGGCCTGAGCTCCGTCCGGCCGGATGAGCTGGCACGCAACCAACGCTATCCGTGCGCGGCCTCACCAAGCCGGACGGGAGTCCGGGCTGTACCGTCGGGATCGCAGTCGAACACACGATCGACTCACAGGGGGAAACACGTGTCGCAGACCGACGCGAGGGCCGCCAGTCAAGCGGAAGCGACGTCGAGCTCCGAAGCCTTGCGCGAGCGCATGATCGCTGAGCTCAACGAGTCTGGGGTTGGGCACTGCAGCTTGTGCCTGACCATGTCCTGGCCTTCCCGCGGTGAGTCGCACCGGGGCGGCAGCGGGTGATCGGGGCCAGCGTCGCCGACTTCAAGCGGGACGTCTGGGGGAAGCAGCACCCCTGGGTTCGCGTTACTCACCGATTCGTGTACGTGGTGCCTGTTGGGCCGGGCGGGACGGCCCCGTACGGATGCGGCATGTGGTGGGTCCACGAGGACGGAAGCGTCCAGATCGCGGCTCAGGCCAAGGTCAACAAGACGCCCGAGACGCTGCCGCAACAGGTCGTCCAGGCGCTCGCCTATCGGGCCGCGCAAGATGAGGGGCTGACGCCGATCTAGCGAGACGCCATGCAGGACAGCCAATGGAAGGGGAATCTTCCAATGCGCACCACATGCAAGCTCGCCGGGCTCGCCCTGGCGCTCGGTCTCGCCGTCCCGGTCGGAGTCTCGACCGCACCCGCTGCTGAGGCAGCTACGATCCCTACGTACACGCACACGTCGAGCAACATCGGCGACTTCAACAGCGTCACCAAGTACCTGCCCTATTACCACATCCGCGTCCGCGTGTCGGGCAAGATCCGCGGCAAAGCTGCCCTCTATCTCGACGGCAAGCTCCAGCGCGTTCGCCAGTTGCGGGACGGCGTGATCGTCTTCCACGTGAAGCGCAGCGAGCTGCGGGACAACCACACGACCACGGTCACGGTCACGGTCTTCCCCAGGCAGGATGCCCGACAGGACCGCGTTATCCGCAGGCACGTGCGGGACACCACTGCCGGTCAGCGTGCACTGGAGCTGGCCAAGCGGCAGGTCGGGGACGCGTACTCGCAGGGGGCCACGGGGCCCTCGTCGTTCGACTGCTCCGGCCTGGTCCAGTACGCATACCAGCACGCCACGGGCAAGCGGCTGCCGCACGGATCGCGCGCGATCCTCAAGGCTGGGAAGCGCGTGTCGAAGCCCGAGCTCGGCGACATCCTCTACACGCCTGGCCACGTCTCGATCTATGCCGGGCATGGTCGCGTGGTTGAGGCCGCGAATCCGAGGTCGGACGTCATCTACCGGGCGATCTGGCAGCGCAACCCCGTCTTCATCCGTCTATAGCAGACGCCCGCCAGACCCCGGAGCCCCTCACCGAACGAACCGCCGGTCTCGAAGCCCAAGTCGAAGGCAGTGCCGACCAGACCCGCTTCACCATCTATCGCCACCACGACGGCATCTGGGCACCGGTCGGGATGGCGTCCCTGCTCATCGACGACCGCTATCGCACTGGCGAATTCTTATCTACTTCGGCTCCTGGCTCGGCCAACCCGCCGACACGAAGTCATCATGGACGCCATCCCGTTGGAGCACCCCGGACCACGAGTGGTCGAGGCCGCCGTCCTCGGCATCCAGCGGTCATAGGCCGTCAGCACCCGCTCGTTCCTAGACTGGCCACCACCTCGCCCGCTCAGGGCCGGGCCCACACACAACCCCGATGGAAAGGTTCACGCGTGTCCGACGTCGTGGCGATCAAGGACCAGGTGGAGGCGGCCGTGCAAGCCGCCCTGTCCAAGGTGCTCCCGGCCGAGCTGGCCGGCACCGGCCCGGTGGTCCGACGATCCGACCGCGCCGACTTCCAGGCCAACGGCACGCTCGCCGTGGCCAAGAAGGCCGCACGCTCCCCGCGCGATATCGGGGCCGACGTCGCTGGGCGCCTGGCCGGACTCACCGCCGAGGTCTCGGGTCCGGGATTCCTGAACATCACCGTGCCCGACGACCTGGTGTGGTCGGCCGTCGCCGCGCGGCTCGCCGACGCCCGGCTCGGCCTGACCACACCCCGCACCGGTGAGCGGGTGGTGGTCGACTACTCGGCGCCGAACGTGGCCAAGGAGATGCACGTCGGCCACCTGCGCTCGTCCGTGATCGGCGACGCGCTCGTGCGCGTCCTCACGCATCTGGGCGCGGACGTGACCCGGCAGAACCACATCGGGGACTGGGGCACCCAGTTCGGCATGCTCATCCAGTACCTCGACGAGCATCCGCGGGTGTCGTGGAAGGGCCGAGGCGCCGAGACGATGTCTGCTCTGGATGGCCTGTACAAGGCTGCCCGGGCCGAGTTCGAGGCCGATCCGGCGTTCGCGAACCGCTCCCGTGCCCGCGTCGTGGCCCTGCAGGCCGGCGATGCGGCGACCCTGGGCGTGTGGCGGGACCTGGTCGCCGAGTCGGAGAAGGCGTTCGAGGTCATCTACGACCGGCTCGGGGTCCTGCTGGACGGCGGTGACTTCGACGGCGAGTCCCGCTACAACGACGCCCTGCCCGACGTCGTCGATGAACTACTCCGCACCGGTATCGCCACCGAGTCCGACGGGGCCGTGGTCACCTTCACCGACGGCGTCACCGGCCCCGAAGGCGAGCCCGTGCCGTTGATCGTGCGCAAGAAGGACGGCGGTTTCGGGTACGCGGCCACCGACCTGGCCACGATCCGGCTGCGGGTGGACCACTACAAGGCCGACCGCATCCTCTATGTCGTCGACGCCCGCCAAGCCCTCCATTTCCGCATGGTCTTCGACACCGCTCGCCGCGCCGGCTGGCTGCCCGAGGCCGTCCAGACCCAGCACGTCCCGTTCGGCACCGTGCTGGGCACCGACGGGCGCCCGTTCAAGACCCGCTCCGGCAAGACCGTGCGGCTGGCCGACCTGCTCGACGACGCCGAGGCCGCCATCCGCACCGTCCTGGAGGCCAAGGAGCACGACTTCGCCGACGCCGAGCTCGACGCCGTCGTGCACGCCGCCGGGATTGCCGCGATCAAGTACGCCGACCTGTCGAACACGCGCACCAAGGACTACGTGTTCGACGTGGACCAGATGGTCGCCACGACCGGCAACACCGGCGTCTACCTGCAGTACGCGCACGCACGCGTCCGCTCCATCCTCCGCAAGGCGGACGCCGCAGCGGTACAGGGTCCGATGACCGCGGCCGGTGTCATTCCGGTGGACGTCACGCTCCCGGCGCACCCCACCGAGAAGGCCCTCGCGCTCATCCTCGACGCCTTCGACGCCACCCTGCGCGACGTCGCTCTCGCCCTCGAACCGCACCGGCTGTGCGGGTACCTCTACGACGTGGCAACCGCGTTCACCAGGTTCTACGACGCCTGCCCCGTCCTGAAGGCGGACGACGACGCCGTGCGCGCCAACCGGCTCGCTCTGTGCGACCTCACCGGTCAGACCCTCGCCACCGGCCTGGACCTCCTCGGCATCCAGGCACCCGAGAGGATGTGACGTGTCGGTCGTCAGAGCCGCTCTGAGCGGCAGGCTATCGGCCCCTCCCGCCCGACGGGCCGGATCGCGGAATGCTAGTTTCGAAAGGTGGCTGACGACGCGCCGCACGGCCCGCGAATTGCTCGTCCGGCGCGGTGGGCGCTGGGGCGGGTCGAGCGTTCTGGCGGGTTCATCACCCGGATGACCTGGCATCTCGTCGACGGGTCGTCGGTCCGGTGGGCTTCGCGAGCCGTGCGCCGCCGGGGCCGGGTCGAGGTCCGGGACGCGAGCGGCGCCCTGACCCGGGTCGTCGGGGCGGAGCCCACGACCGCGGCCCGTCTGGCCAGGATCAACGTGGTCGCGGGCGTGGCCTTCATGATCGGCGGAGCGATGTTCGCCCTGGGCCCGTTGCTGGCCGAGTTCGGCGTCGGCAGCGTCCGCGGCGTCGACACGGTCTACCTCGTGGGCGGGCTGTTCTTCAGCGCGGGCGGCTACGCCTCGGTGGTGCAGGCGTCGAACGTGCCCACCGACATCGACGAGCGCGGCACCCTGAGCGCCACGGCGTGGACGTGGTGGTCCTGGCTGCCGCGGCAGATCGGCTGGCTCAGCGTGGCCGTGCTGTTCGCGGGGACCCTGTTCTTCGGCGTCAGCCTGGTCGCCGCGTTCGCGTCCGACCTGACGGCGCGGCAGTCCAACGGGTGGATCTGGCTGCCGGACATGCTGGGCTGCATCTGCTTTCTCGTCTCGGGGCACCTCGCCCTGGTGGAGGTCTGCCACGGCCGCATCGGGGTGCGGCCGCACGAGCTGGGCTGGTGGGTGGTGGCCGTCAACCAGGTGGGCTCGGTGTTCTTCTTCCTGGCCGGGCTCGCGGCATTCACACGGCCCGCCACCTCGACCGTGGTCGACCTGGGCCTGGTCAACTGGGGCACGTTCGTCGGGGCGGTCTGCTTCGTCGCGGGCGGGGCGCTGCAGCTCGGCGAGCGTCCGGACCGGTGACGTAGGTGTCCACTACACCTTGGCACGCGAAGACAGGTTGATCATGTGGCTTGGACGCACTGGATCGTCCCGGCTGGGCCTGACCACACCCCGCACCGGTGAGCGGGTAGTGGTCGACTACTCGGCGCCGAACGTCGCCAAGGAGATGCACGTCAGCTACCTCCGCTCGTCCGTCATCTGCGACGCCCTCGTGCGCGTCCTGGGGCACCTGGGCGCGGACGTGACCCGGCAGAACACATCGGAGACTGGGGCACCCAGTTCGGCATGCTCATCCAGTGGGCCGCCGCACCTTCTGACGCCTCGGCAAGGAGCCAGGAGTCGAAGCGTTTCGCCTGGCAACAGGTCCAGTTTTACGTCACGCAAGGGTTGACACCGTCTCACTTCGCCGCTTCGATGGTCGAAGCGCTTCGACGCTTCTGGGAGCGCGAGACCACAGTGCGCGTCGAAGGGCATCTCGATGAAGAGACCACCAAGGAGAGCATCATGAAACGACGCACTTTCCTCGCGTCGATCGGCGCGGCCGCGGTCGCGGTCGGCCTCCCGCAAACGCCGGCACAGGCCAAGGCCCACGCGCCCGGCGCGTGCGTCTACAGCTGGAAGAACGCCGTCGTCAACGGTGGCGGCTTCGTGCCCGGCATCGTCTTCAACGAGACCGAGCCGAACCTCGTCTACGCCCGCACCGACATCGGCGGCTGCTACCGCTGGCAGGAGGACTCCCGGACCTGGAAGCCGCTCCTGGACTGGGTCGGCCGCGACAACTGGGGCTACGCCGGGGTCGTCTCCATGGCCACCGACCCGGTCGAGACCAACCGCGTCTACGCCGCCGTCGGCACCTACACCGTCGACTGGGACCCCAACAACGGCGCCGTGCTCTACTCCGACGACAAGGGCGACACGTGGGGCGTCGCCGAGCTCCCGTTCAAGCAGGGCGGCAACATGCCCGGCCGCGGCATGGGCGAGCGCCTCGTCGTCAACCCGGCCGACAACGCCGAGCTGTACCTCGGCACCCCGAACGGCAACGGGCTGTGGCGCTCACGCGACCACGGCCGCACCTGGGCGCGTGTCGAGGAGTTCCCGAACCCTGGCAACTTCGTCGTCGATCCAGCCAACCCGTACACCGCCGACAACCAGGGCGTGATCTGGATCGACTTCGACCAGATCGGCGGCAGGATCTACGTCGGTGTGGCCGACCCGGACGACCCGCTGTACGTCTCCGAGGACGACGGAGCGACCTGGCAGCCGGTGCCCGGTGCCGCGGAGGCGCTCGGCGTGGTCGACGGCAACCGCACCATCCCCAAGCAGTCCGCCGTGGACAACACCAACGGCTATCTGTACGTCATCACCAGCTATGACCCCGGCCCTTACAACGGTGCGCCCGGCTCGGGCAACGGCGGCCAGATCTGGCGCCTGGCCACCCAGACCGGCGAATGGGCCGACGTCACCCCCGGGTACAACCCGAGAGGCGGGATCCCGGGGTTCGGCGGGGTCACCGTCGACCGCAGGAACCCCGGCACTCTCATGGCCTCCACGTGCAACAACTGGGCGCCCGACGAGATCCTCTACCGCTCCACCGACTCGGGACAGACCTGGTCGCTCAGCTGGGACTACGCCGAAGGCCAGGACCGCACCGACCGGTTCGTCATGGACAGCTCGGGATCCCCGTGGCTGTCCTGGAACCGCGAGGACCAGGGCCCGCAGTACGCGGTCAAGCACGGGTGGATGATCGAGGCCTTGGCGATCGACCCCCACAACTCCGACCGCATCATGTGGGGCACCGGCGCCACCATCTGGGGCACCGAGGAACTGACCCGGTGGGACGAGCAAGGCGAGCTCGTCGGCGACAACGGAGCCGGTCAGCGCGTCGCCCTGCCGATCGAGAAGTTCACGGTCGGCGTGCGCGCCGAAGGCGTGGAGGAGACAGCGGTCCTCGACCTCGCGGCAGTCGGCGGCACGCTCGTCTCCGCCGTCGGCGACGTCGGCGGGTTCGTCCACACCGACCTCGGCCGGGCCGAGCCGATGATCGACACCGACTGGTCCACGGGCACCAGCGTCGACTTCGCCCAGTCCGACCCGAGCATCATCGTCGGCACCGGCAGGGTGCACGGCAACGAGAAGGGCCACGTCGGCGTCTCCACCGACCGCGGCAGGACCTGGCGGAACGCGTCCCGCGTCGAGGGCGTCCCCGGCGACGGCCACGCCGGCACCGTCGCGATCACCGCCGACGCGTCCGCGATCGTCTGGTCGCCGAGCGAGACCGAGGTCACTCCGGTGTACAGCACCGACCTGGGCGAGACGTGGCACCCGGTACAAGGGCTCCCGGCAGGAGCGAAGATCCGGTCCGACCGCGTCAAGGCGTCGGTCCTGTACTCATTCTCGGGCGGCACGTTCTACCGGAGCACCGACGGGGGCGCGACGTTCACCGACACCGGGGCGACTGGCCTGCCGACCGCGGGCGTCGAGGACTTCCGCGCCGTCCCCGGCCACAAGAACCACGTCTGGCTCGCCGGGCGCGGGGACGAGAAGGAGGGCGTCGCGGGCGGCATGTGGCGCTCCAGGGACGGCGGCGCCACCTGGAAGCGCATCGCCGAGTTCGACACGGCAGAGTCGGTCGGCTTCGGCAAGGCGTCCAAGAAGTCCGGTTACCCGGCGATCTACAGCTCCGCGCGGATCGGCGGCAAGTCCGCGATCTACCGCTCGGCCGACGGCGGGAACCGCTGGATCCGCATCAACGACGACGACCACCAGTGGGCCTACCAGGGCGCCGCCATCACCGGCGACCCGTGGATCTACGGCCGCGTCTACCTCGCCACCAACGGCCGCGGCATCATCTACGGCGACATCGCCGACTGAGGTCACCAGGTCCCCGATAGGTGTCCACGACGCCCCGGACGCGAAGAAGCCCGGACCCGCGGAATTCCGCGGATCCGGGCCTCTGACCAGGTTCGACGGCCGATGACGGCCGAGGGATCAACTAGAAGTTGATCATGTGCCCCGTGATGCCGTGGATCGACTCCTGCAGCGCCTCCGACAGCGTTGGGTGCGTGTGCACGTTCCGCGCCATCTCGTCGGCCGTGAGGTCCCACTTCTGCGCCAGCGTCAGCTCGGGCAGGAGTTCCGAGACGTCCGGGCCGATCATGTGCGCGCCGAGGATCTCGTTGTACTTGGCGTCGGCGACCAGCTTGACGAAGCCGGTCGGGTCGCCCAGGCCGTGCGCCTTGCCGTTGGCCATGAACGGGAACGAGGCGACCTTCACGTCGTAGCCCTCGTCCTTGGCCTGCTGCTCGGTGAGGCCGAACGACGCGACCTGCGGGGAGCAGAACGTCGCGCGCGGCATCATCCGGTAGTCGCCCAGCGTCTGGGTCTCGGCCCCGCCGATGGTCTCGGCGGCGACGACGCCCTGCGCCTCCGCGACGTGCGCCAGCATGAGCTTGGCGGTGACGTCACCGATGGCGTAGATGTGCGGCACGTTGGTGCGCATGTAGTCGTCGATGGCGATGGCGCCGCGGTCGGTGAGCTGCACGCCCGTGTTCTCGAGCCCGAACCCGCTGACGTTGGGGGCGAAGCCGACGGCCATGAGGACCTTGTCCACCACGAGCTCGCCCGGCTTGTCGTCCTTGACGCCCTTGTAGGAGACGGTGACGGAACTCCCGTCGTCCTTCACGGTCTGGACGGCCGTCGAGGTCAGCACCTTGATGCCGATCTTCTTGTACTGCTTGGCGATCTCCTTGGAGACGTCAGCGTCCTCGTTAGGCAGCGCACGGTCGAGGAACTCGATGACCGTGACGTCCACGCCGTAGTTCTTCAGGACGTAGGCGAACTCCACACCGATGGCGCCAGCGCCGACGATGGCGATCGACCTGGGCAGCTCGCGCGTGAGGATCTGCTCCTCGTAGGTGACGACGTTCGAGGACAGCTCGACGCCGGGCAGCAGGCGCACCTCGGAGCCGGTGGCGATGATCGCGTTGTCGAAGGTCACGGTCTCGGTGCCGCCCTTGTTGAGGGCCACCTCGATGGTGTTCGCGTCGCGGAACGTGCCGCGGCCGTCGAGCTCCGTGATCTTGTTCTTCTTCATCAGGAAGTGCACGCCCTTGACGCGACCGTCCGCGACTGTGCGCGAACGGTCCCAGGCCTTCCCGAAGTCGAATGTGACGTCCCCGGCCATGCCGAAGAAGTCCTTCTGGTGAGTGAAGATGTGTGCCAGCTCGGCGTTGCGGAGCAAGGCCTTCGAGGGGATGCAGCCCACGTTGAGGCAGACACCACCCCAGTACTTTTCCTCGATCACCGCAACGGACTTGCCGAGCTGGGCAGCGCGGATGGCGGCGACGTAGCCGCCGGGGCCCGCACCGAGGAGTACGACGTCGTAGTGGGAAGCCATGGGTCAAGGGTATTAGTGCGCGCGAATCGTGGTGACGTGACATCGGTCTCGTTATCGCTACGACCCTCGACACGACCTCGACCAGGGTCGCGGGACGGCCCTCGCGGGGCCGTCAGCGCACGCTGTCGACGCCCTTGTTGGCCAGCGCGTCCGCCGCCTCGTTGCCCGGGTCGCCCGCGTGGCCCTTGACCCAGACCCAGCGCACCGTGTGCTTGGCGACCTCGGCGTCGAGCTCCTGCCACAGGTCGACGTTCTTCACCGGCTGCTTGCTCGCGGTCTTCCACCCGTTGCGCTTCCAGCCCACGATCCAGGTCTTCATACCGTTCATCACGTACGACGAGTCGACGTGGATAGTGACGTCGCTCGGCTGCTTGAGCGCCCGCAGCGCCTCGACCACGGCCGTGAGCTCCATGCGGTTGTTCGTGGTGACCTTCTCCCCGCCGAACAGCTCCTTGCTGTGCTCTCCCGCCTTCAGGAGCGCACCCCAGCCGCCGAGGCCCGGGTTGCCCTTGCAGGCGCCATCGGTCCACATCTCCACCACGGGCTTCTGTGTCACGCGGTAACCCTAATGGCGCGGGAGGTCAGTGCCGGGATCCGGCACACGGGTACGGCGTCCGACGACGGCGGCCGGGCCGACGCCGCCCGAGTGTCAGTGTCCCGGCGTAGCGTGACGGAGGTCGGTCATGGACGTGGGCCGACCGCCGGACGCAACGGGAGGGGAACGATGAAGTTCGGGTTCATCGGCAGTTTCGGAACGCCCGCACAGCAGGTGGCTCTCGCGCGGGAATGCGAGGAGCACGGCTGGGACGGCTATTTCACGTGGGACGCGATCAGCATGGGCGACTGGCCCTCGGCCACCTGGGATCCGTTCGGCCTGCTCAGCGCGGTAGCGACCGTCACCGAGCGGATCACGCTCGGCGCCATGGTCTTCGCGGGACCGCGTCACCGGCCGTGGGAGCTCGCCCAGCGTGCGCTGACCGTCGATCACCTGTCGGGCGGCCGGCTCGTGCTACCCATGGGAGTGGGCGTGACGATCGACCAGGCGTTCACGTCGGTACCCGGCCAGCCCACCGGCCTGCGCGAACGGGCCGAGCTCCTCGACGACGTGCTCACCTTCCTCGCCGAGTCCTGGAAGGGCGAGCCGTTCGAGTTCCAGGGCACGCACCTGAGCACCGGGGAGTTCCGCTTCCCCGAGCCGCCGGTGAACGGGCACATCCCGGTGTGGCCCGTCGGGGTGTGGGACGCCCACAACCCGCCGGCCAAGAACCTCCGGCGCGCGTTGCGCTGGGACGGCGTCGTGCCGCAGCTGCGGGGCACCGAGGACGAGCCGCTCCCGAACGCCGTCGCGGGCCTCACCGAGTGGCTGGCGACGCATCGCGACAACGTCGAGCGGGTCTCCGACGGTCCGTTCGACGTCGTCGCGCAGGGCAAGCTCTCGCCCGACCCCGCCGTGGCGGCCGACCAGGCACGGGCCATGGCCGACGCCGGGGCCACGTGGTGGATCGACTCGTGGTGGGACCCGGCGACGGTGACCCCGGAGCTTCTTCTGGAGAAGGTGCGCCAGGGACCACCGACGCTGTAGAGCATCGTGGAGACAGGTCTCGACAAGCTCGACCCGCGCGGGCAGGTCAGACCGGGCGGGCCGCCTCGATCTCGACCGACGGCAGGTGCCGGGCCGGCAGCGTCTTCGGACGCCACGACTCCCGGGTCTCCTCGAACGCGGCGATCGCGTCGGCCTGCTGCAGGGTGAGCCCGATGTCGTCGAGCCCTTCCATGAGCCGCCACCGCGTGTAGTCGTCGATCTGGAACGGCACGGTGACGTCGTCGGCCGTCGCGGTCTTCGCCTCGAGGTCGACGGTCACCTCGGTGCCCGGCTTGGTCTCGAGGATCTTCCACAGGATCTCGATGTCCTCGGGCGAGACGATGCCGGTGACGAGGCCCTGCTTGCCCGAGTTGCCGCGGAAGATGTCGGCGAACCGGGAGGACAGCACGACCCGGAAGCCGTAGTCCTTGAGCGCCCAGACGGCGTGCTCGCGCGAGGAGCCGGTGCCGAAGTCGGGCCCGGCCACGAGCACGGACCCCTTCGAGTACGCCTCCTGGTTCAGCACGAACGACGGGTCGCCCCGCCACGCCGCGAACAGCGCGTCCTCGAACCCGGTGCGCGTGACCCGCTTGAGGTACACGGCGGGGATGATCTGGTCGGTGTCGACGTTGCTGCGCCGCAGCGGGACGCCGACACCGGTGTGGGTGTGGATCTTCTCCATGGTCTGTGCTCCTCTCAGCGCAGCGCGGGCTGGCCGGCAGCGGACCCGCTCGGAGCGGACCCGATCGCTACGGGAATGGGCAGGTCGACGACGGACTCGCCCAGCGGGGATGCGCCCACGCCGTCGAGCGGCGTGCCGTCGAACGTGGTGATGTCGATCTCGTAGGGCAGGTCCAGATCGCCCACGCTCGACAGCGTGCCCCGGATCGCCGTCGCCGCGGCGACCAGCGGCGAGACCAGGTGGGTGCGCCCACCCTTGCCCTGCCGCCCCTCGAAGTTGCGGTTCGACGTCGACGCCGAACGCTCCCCCGGCGCGAGCTGGTCCGGGTTCATGCCCAGACACATGGAGCAGCCGGCGTTGCGCCACTCGGCGCCGAACTCCTTGAAGATCACGTCGAGGCCCTCGGCCTCCGCCTGCAGCCGCACGCGGGCCGAGGACGGCACCACGAGCACCCGCACGGAGTCGGCCTTGTGGCGGCCCTTGATCACCTTCGCGACGGACCGCAGGTCCTCGATGCGCCCGTTGGTGCAGGAACCGATGAAGACGGTGTCCACGCCGATGTCGCGCAGCGGCGTGCCTCCGGTCAGGCCCATGTACTCCAGGGCCTTCGCCGCGGTCTCGCGCTCGCCCTCGTCGGCGATCTCCGCCGGGACCGGCACGGACGCCGACAGCGGCAGGCCCTGCCCCGGGTTGGTGCCCCAGGTGACGAACGGCTCCAGGTCGGCCGCCTCCAGCACCACCTCGGCGTCGAACTCGGCGTCGTCGTCGGTGCGCAGCGTCTTCCAGTACTCGACCGCGGCGTCCCAGTCCTCGCCCTGGGGCGCGTGCGGGCGACCCTCGAGGTACTCGAACGTGGTCTCGTCCGGCGCGATCATGCCCGCGCGGGCGCCGGCCTCGATCGACATGTTGCAGATGGTCATGCGAGCTTCCATGGACAGCGCCCGGATGGCCTCGCCGCGGTACTCGAGCACGTAGCCCTGCCCGCCGCCGGTGCCGATCTTGGCGATGATCGCCAGGATGATGTCCTTCGACGTCGTGCCCGCGGGCAGCGTCCCGTTCACCGTGATCGCCATCGTCTTGAACGGCGCCAGCGGGAGCGTCTGGGTGGCGAGCACGTGCTCCACCTCCGACGTGCCGATGCCGAACGCGAGCGCGCCGAACGCGCCGTGCGTGGAGGTGTGCGAGTCGCCGCACACGACGGTCAGGCCGGGCATGGTGAGCCCGAGCTGCGGTCCCACCTGGTGGACGATGCCCTGGTCCGCGTCGCCGAGGCTGTGCAGCCGGACGCCGAACTCCTTGGCGTTGGCGCGCAGCGTCTCGATCTGTGTGCGGCTCGTCACATCGGCGATCGGCCGATCGATGTCGAGCGTCGGGGTGTTGTGGTCCTCGGTGGCGATGGTGAGGTCGGGGCGCCGCACCTGCCGTCCGGCAAGACGCAGCCCTTCGAACGCCTGCGGGCTCGTGACCTCGTGCACCAGGTGCAGGTCGATGTAGAGAAGATCAGGCGAGCCACCCTCGCCTCGGCGCACCAGATGCGCTTCCCAGACCTTCTCTGCCAGCGTGCCGGCCATTGCGGTTCGCCTCCTCGTCAGAAACAACTTTGGACCTCGACTTGCAATCTCACGTTCCGAGACGGCAATATCGCGGTATGGACGATACTAGCGGAGTCGGCGTCTTGGACAAGGCGGCGTCCGTCCTCGGGGCACTCGAGGCGGGCCCGGCCACCCTGGCGCAGCTCGTCTCCTCGACCGGTCTGGCCCGCCCGACGGCGCACCGGCTGGCCGTAGCACTCGAGCACCACCGCCTCGTGGCCCGCGACATGCAGGGCCGTTTTGTGCTGGGTCCGCGCCTCAACGAGCTGGCCACGGCCGCCGGTGAGGACCGCCTGCTGGCGGCCGCGAACCCTGTGCTCATCGCGCTGCGCGACCACACGGGCGAGAGCGCGCAGCTCTACCGCCGGCAGGGTGACCACCGCGTGTGCGTCGCCGCCGCCGAGCGCCCGGTCGGCCTGCGCGACTCCATCCCCGTGGGTGCGACGCTCAGCATGAGCGCCGGCTCCGCGGCCCACGTCCTTCTCGCCTGGGAGGAGCCGGACCGGCTGCACCGCGGGCTGCGTGACGCGACCTTCACGGCCACCATCCTCTCCGGCGTCCGACGCCGTGGGTGGGCCCAGTCCGTCTCAGAACGTGAGCTGGGCGTGGCCTCCGTGTCGGCGCCAGTGCGCGGCCCGTCGGGCCGGGTCGTGGCCGCCGTCAGCGTGTCCGGGCCGGTAGAGCGTCTCTCCCGGCAGCCCGGCCGACTGCACTCCGCCGCCGTCGTCGCCGCGGCGAACAAGCTCACCGAGGTGCTGCACCGGTCCGGCGAATAACGCTGCCGCGTGCGCATGGCGTGTGCGGCTGGTGAGCGGTCCGTGAGAGTTGCCCCGCCACGCCGGTCCAGGTGATTCCCCAGGTCCGCGTGGGGTCAGTACTCTCTTCCGAGACGTGTGCACATTAGGGGCGCACGCACCCATGTCGTGAGGAATCAGATGCCGCCAAGGGTGAGACTCATCATCATCTGGGTCGTCGTGATCTTCTTGTTGTACTCGGTCATCAACGATCCTGAACGCTCCGCCGACGTCGTGCTCGCGCTCTGGGATGTCATCTGGGGAGCCATCTCGAACATCGGCACGTTCTTCGAGGAGCTCTTCACCGGGTCGATCGGCCGCTGACGACGTAGGGTCGGCGGCAAGACTCGACCACATCGGACCCCACCTCCGAACCGAGCCAGGGGAGTCCGTCGGTTCGAGCGACCGCATCCGACCGTTTCCGGGGAGACCCGCATGAGCGCCACAGCGGACTTTGCCGTCCCCAACCGCGCCCTGCAGCGGTACGTCCTGGCGAACGAGAAGATCGTCATCGCCACCCACCGGCACTGGGGCATGCTCTGGGAGCCGATCCTCACGACGGCGGGCGCGTTCGTGCTCGCCCTGGCCCTCCTCGTCGCCGTCGACCCGAACGTCCGCGACGACCTCGGCTGGGTCTGGCTGCCGTTCGTCGTCCTGGGCGCCCGGCTGTTCTACAAGTGGCTGGAGTGGCGGGCCAGATGGTTCGTCGTGACCGACCGCCGACTGCTCCTCCTGGACGGCTTCCTGGTGCACCGGGTGGCGATGATGCCCTCGGAGAAGGTGACCGACCTCGGGTACGAGCGGACGCCGATGGGCCAGCTGCTCGGCTACGGCACCTTCATCTTCGAGACCGCCGGGCAGGACCAGGCCCTCGACCGCGTCACCTGGATCCCCCGGCCCGACTCCCGGTACCGCCTGATCATCGCGTCGCTCTTCCATCCGGACGCCGCCGACGCCGAGGCCGCCGCGCAGGCCAACCCGGACATCCGGCCGCAGGCCGCGCCGTCGTCGGACGCGCCCGCCGCTACCCCGCCGCCCGCACTCATGCCGCGGATCGGACGGCGCAGCAACCCGCGGACGCAGCGCATCGAGCTGCCGATCGTCCGGAGCCCGGCGGCCTCGGACAGCGCGGCCGAGGACAGCACCGGCCAGGACGCCACGGTCCCGGGCAGCGAGGAGCGCCCGGGGGTCACCTGGGCGGCGACGGGCGCCGGGCCGACGGCGGACGGCGCGGGGTCAGGGTCGGCCTCCGGGTCTGGGCCTGGGTCGACGCCGGCGGCCGGGCCGACGCCGGCGGCCGGCGGCGCGGCGGAGCAGGCCCGGGCCAACCTGGCGGCGAGGCTCGCCCGCGCACGGGACGCGGCCGGCGAGCATGTGCCCGGCGGGCCGACCGCCGACCGGGACGCCTCCGAGGTGCGACCCGAGCCGTTCATCGAGGGCGGCAAGGACCCGAAGATGCGCTGACGCCGCAAGACCGCCCCCGAGACGGCGAAAGGCCCGGTCCTGATGGACCGGGCCTTCCTGCTGTACCCCCAGTGGGATTTGAACCCGCGCTACCGCCGTGAGAGGGCGGCGTCCTAGGCCGCTAGACGATGGGGGCCTGAACGGATCCGTCGGCCGAAGCCGAAGGACCTGCGTACCCCCAGCGGGATTTGAACCCGCGTTACCGCCGTGAGAGGGCGGCGTCCTAGGCCGCTAGACGATGGGGGCCTGAACTACCGGTTACGGACCGGTTGCCGGTGAGACCTTAGCGCACCAGCCGAGGTTACACATTGGCCGTGCGTGCGCTGCGCTCTGCGCTGGGGTACCAGGACTCGAACCTAGACTAAGTGAACCAGAATCACTCGTGCTGCCAATTACACCATACCCCATGGGGGTAACAACCTGCCTGGATACACCTGTTTCCTACAGGCTTTCCGTGGAGGCCTTACCGCTGGAGAACACTACCTGACCTCGGACGGTGGGCAAAACGGAATGAGGGTGCCGTCCGTCACGCGTGTCGTCCAGGCCTACCGCGGGCCGTAGCCGAGGGCCGCCGGGAGGTCCGCCAGCGTCTCGATCACGACGACGCCCGCCGCCCGCAGGGCGGCCGGATCTTGCAGGTCACCCTGCCCGCCGTCCGGCAGCGGAGGGCCCGTGTAGCCCGGGCCGCGCCGATGGCCCGCCCGGTCCAGCCAGACGCCGGTCAGGCCCGCCTCGTGGGCCGCCAGCGCGTCCACGGTGGGCTCGTCGCCCACGTACGCAGTCCGGGCCGGGGCCGTGCCGAGCAGCCGCGCGCCTTCGAGGAACACCCGCTTGTCAGGCTTGCCGAAGCCCAGCGTGTCGACCCCGACGAGCACGGGCAGGCCGGGCAGCCCGGCCAGCTTGAGCTTGCGCTCCTGCAGGTCCGTGGCGGCGTTCGTCACCACGCCGACGCGGATCCCCGCGGCGACGACGGTGTCGACGGCCGCGCGCGCGTCCGGGTGCGCCGCCCACGACTTCTCGAACGTGCCCCAGAACAGCGCGTCCCAGGCCTCGAAGGACTCCTCCGTGACCGGGGCGGCGCCGAACGTCTGGTGCAGCAGCTCCGCCCGGAGCCGCCGCTGCGTCACGTGGTCCATCTCGCCGCTCGTGTAGCGGCGGTAGTAGCCGCCCGGGTCGGTGCGCCAGTGCGAGACCAGCTCCGGCTCGCGCTCGGGCGGGACGTTCGGCAGGTACTCCGCACGGACGGCCGCGAGCGCCTTCGCGAAGGCGCCCTTGGTGTCGACGAGGGTGTCGTCGACGTCGAAGAGGATGCCGTCGATCGTCATGCCGTGTCTCCCTCGGGCCGGCCGAGCGCGACCGGGCCGGGTGCGACCGGGCCGAGCGCGACCGGGCCTGGTGCGACCGGGCCGGGTGCGACGGCGGCGGCCACCGCCGGGACGGGCGTCACCGGTTCGGGCACGACCACGGCGGGCTTGCGGCGTCGGGCCCACCAGAGCAGGACCGCCGCGGTGACGAGCGTGACGCTGATGCTGACCACACCCTCGATGGGCGCCACCTCGGTGATCAGGAGCGAGTCCTCCAGGCCGTCGTAGGCGATGGCGAGGCCGAACGCGAAGAGGTTGTTCGCGGCGTGCAGCCCGACGGCGAGCTCCAGCCCGCCCGTCCGCCAGACGAGCAGGCTCGCGACCAGGCCGAAGATGAGCCGGTCGGCGAAGAGCCAGGGGCTCTGCGCGCCGTGCGCGAACGCGAACAGGAGCGCGGACACGACGGCGGGCACGACGAGGGCGAGCCACCGCCAGCGCAGCAGGCTGCCTATCCACTGCGACAGCCAGCCGCGGAAGAAGTACTCCTCGCCGGCGGCCTGGAGCGGCGTGGTCAGCAGGATCACGAGGCTGAGCGCTACCCAGCCGGAGGCCGGGGTGAGCGGCCACCAGCCGGAGTCGTCGGCGCCCGGGTCGGCGGGCAGCTCGGGCGCCAGCCCGAGCTGCGTCACCAGGAGGTCACTGCCCAGGGACAGCGGCACCAGGAGCAGCAGCGACACCCCGAGCGCGCCCAGCAGCAGACGCCAGCGCACGCGGCCCAGGACCGACGACACCAGGCCCGCGCGCCCGGCCTGCGCCCAGGTCGCCACGAGCGCGAGCGGGATCCCGAGAGCGAGGCCGAGGTTGGTCACGAGCATCCCGGCCGGCGAGACGAACCAGGAGTCGGGGACCGTCGTCGGGTCCGGGAGCTGCGCGCCCATCGCCTGCGCGATCGTGTAGCCGAGGGCGTACAGCAGCAGCGCCCCGGCCAGCACGACCACGGACGCCGTGATCGCGACCAGCCCGAGGATCGGCCGCCACCACCGGTGCCGTGGGCCGCGGAGGGCTTGCGGGTACTCGCGCGGTGCGGGGGTCGTCACCGGCTGGGGCGTCACCGGCTGGGGCGAGAGCGCAGTGGGCGACGGTGGAGTGGGCGGCGCGGCGTCAGGATTCAAGGCGTCGGTCACGCCCGCCACGTTAGACCAGATCACTCGGCCCCCGCGGACACCTCCGCGTCGGTCCGGGCGGCGCTCTCGGCGAGGCTGGCGAGCGCCGCTTCGATGCGCGCGAGCGTGCGCTCCCGGCCGAGCACCTCGAGCGACTCGAACAGGGGCAGGCCGATCCGGCGTCCGGTCACGGCGACCCGGACCGGGGCCTGCGCCTTGCCCAGCTTCATGCCGTGCGCCTCGCCCACGCTCGTGACGGTGTCCTTGAGCACCTCGGCCTCCCAGGTTGCCTCGGCGAGCGCGGCGCGGACGTCGGCGAGCAGCTCGGCAGCGCCGGCCTTCATCGCCTTGTTCCAGGAGTCCTCGTCGATGGCCGGGGCGTCGAGGAACAGGAAGTCGACGTTGTTCGTGATCTCGGACAGCAGGGCGACGCGGGAGTGGGCCAGCGGCGCGACGGCGTCGAACACCTTGGCGTCGAACTGCTCCTCGGTCCACGGGGCGTGCGGGGCGTGCAGCCAGGGGCCGCAGGCCTCGGTGAACTCGGGCACGCTCAGGGCGCGGATGTACTCGCCGTTGAAGGCGGTGAGCTTCTTGACGTCGAAGAACGCCGGGGAGGAGTTCACGTCCTCGATCCGGAAGCGGCTCACCATCTCGTCGAACGGCAGGATCTCCTCGTCGTTGCCCGGCGCCCAGCCGAGCAGCATGAGGTAGTTCACCATCGCGGCGGGGAGGTAGCCCTCCTCGAAGAACGACTCCAGCGAGACCTTGTCGCGCCGCTTCGATAGCTTCTGCCGCTTCTCGTTGACCAGCACGGGCAGGTGAGCCCACACGGGCGGTGTCCCGCCGAGCGCCTCCCACAGCAGCTGCTGCTTCGGGGTGTTCGGCAGGTGCTCCTCGCCGCGGATGACGTGCGTGATGCGCTCGTCCATGTCGTCCACGACATTGGCCAGCAGGAACACCGGCGTGCCGTTGCCGCGCGCGATGACGAAGTCTTCAAGGGTCTTGTTCGGGAACGTCGGGTTGCCGCGGATCAGGTCGACGACGTGCGTCTCCCCCTCGTCCGGGGTGCGGAACCGCAGCGCCCGGCCCTCGGCGTACTCGAGACCGCGGTCCCGGCAGAAGCCGTCGTAGCCGGTCTGCTGGTTACCGGTGCGCGCCATGACGGCGTCGCGGGTGCAGTCGCAGTAGTACGCGACGCCCGCCTGGAACAGGCGCATCGCGGCCTGCTGGTGAAGCTCGAGGTTCTTGGACTGGAAGTACGGGCCTTCGAAGGCCGGGTCCTCCGTGCTGATCCCCAGCGACTCCATCGCGGCCAGGATCCCGTCCACCCACTCAGGCTGGTTGCGGGAGGCGTCGGTGTCCTCGATGCGCAGCACGAACGTGCCGCCCTGCTGCTTCGCCACTGCCCAGTTGAACAGCGTGGATCGCGCGCTACCCACGTGGAACATGCCAGTCGGGGACGGCGCGAAGCGGACACGGATCGGAGAGCTGCCAGGAGCGGGGAACGTCACGGGGACAAGCCTAGGCCCATCGCCCACACCAGGCCGCGGTCATCGGTTCTCGCGTGCCCGAACCCGGTCCAGCGCCTCCTGGATCGCGATCTCCCGGCGGACGTCAAGGTCCTCGTCCGTCTCGCTGGGCTCCTCGTCGACGCCGCGGGAGCTGCTGTCACCGGTCTCCGACCGTCCGACGAACCATGGGACGACGCCCACGACCAGCCACCCCGGGACAGTTGCCAGCAGGAGGACACCGAGCAGTACCAGCGCCGTCGGCCAGGGCGTCTCCCCTGACGTGCCGAGCCAGACGACGAGCACCAGGTCGACCACGACGAGCACCCCACCCTGGGCGAGGGCCACGGAGCGCACTTCGTGCCGCCCCAGGGCACGGCCGATCTGATCGCCCACCACCGCCACCACATAGACGAGCAAGGCGAGGACGACGCCAAAGAAGATCGCCCCGACCAGAGCACCGATCGGCCAGAGGTCCACGTCCTCGCCCGCGGCGTCCGCACCCAAAGCGGACCACAGCCCAATGACGGTCAGCGCCACGGAGTAGAGAACCATCCCGATCGCGGCGGCGATCAGGTAGCGGATCCGCATCTCGGCGGCGGGTGCACCGCGGCCCTGATGCCGAGCGTCACCGGTGTCAGGACCGGGAACCGTCGGATCGTCTGCATGCGGTCGGATCGTCTCCATGAGTCCATGGTGCGCGCCGGGCGTTCTACCAGCCACGAATGTCGGCCGCTCAGGACCCCGACCGGCCGCCCGCCAGGCGCTTCACATACCTACGCGTCGGCACGGGGACGAGCCCTTCGGCGGTCTCCGCCTGGTAGTCGAGCGGGCCGCCGTCCGACCAGCCCTGGCGCTCGTAGAACCGCCGCGCGCGGGCGTTGCCCGCCACGACGGCGAGCCAGGCCTCGCGGTGTCCCGCCGCGGCGATCCGCTCCTCGCCCGCCGACAGCAGGTCGGCTGCGACGCCCGAGCCACGCTGGTCCGCGGCGACGAAGAGCTGCTCGACCTCGTCGCCCTCGACCGTGACGAACCCGACGATGCCCAGCCCGGGCACTCCCCCGGCCGCCGGCCCGCCCGAACCGTTGGCGTGCCCCGCACCGTCCGGCACCACGTCCGCCACCGCGACCGTCGTGCCCGGCACTCGGGCCGCCGCGCGCGGCCCGAACGCCTCCCGCGTCCGGACGGCTTCCAGCTCTGGCGGCACGAGCCCACGGTGCCCGTCGCCCCATGCGGCGTGCCAGACGGCGGCGAACGCCGGGGCGTCCGCCTGTTCGGCGGGCCGGAGCTCGACATGCCGTAGGCGGAGCGGCTCGACCAGGAAGCGGTCCTCGTCCTGGAGCACTACGGGGTCGGTACGCCAGCCCGGCCCGGCGTACGCCGCGAGCGCGTCGGCGTCGCGCCACCAGCTCACGTACGTGAGGATGTCCGGTCCGACGACGATCGCGTCCGCGAGGAACCCGTCGAAAGACGCGAACTGGGTGGTGCCCGCCTCGATGAAGGTTCGGAACTCGTCGAGCAGGCCGGGCCGGACCCGGGCGGTGGACCGCCTGATGATCATCGGCCGATCATGCTCCACCGACCCGCGACCGGGCCAGCGCGACCAGCTCCACTAGGTCGGGGGCGGGCAGCGCGTCGACTGGCCACCAGCGCACGTCCAGCGACTCGTCCGAGACGACGGGTTCGGCGCCCGGGCCCGCCACGGCGACGAACCGCACGTCCAGGTGGTGCACAGGGCGGGCCGGGTCACCCGTGCCCGGTCGGCAGAACGGCACCTCGTGCTCGTCGAGGTGCACCGGCACCGGGTCGACCGACAGCGCCGCGAGCCCCGACTCCTCGCGCGCCTCCCGCCCGGCGGCGTCGGCCAGCGTGCGGTCCGCCGCCTCCAGGTGGCCACCGAGCTGGAACCAGCGCCGCGCCTTGGCGTGCAGGGTCAGCAGCACGCGTCCGCCGTCGTGCGAGAGCACGAGGGTCGACGCCGTGAGGTGGTCGGGCACGGAGTCGCGGAAGACGCCGGATCCCGTGCCGGCCGAAGGCTCGTGCCCGTCGAGGTGCCGGACGTACCGCGCCCGGAGCCGTTCCTGCTCCGGCGTCGGCCCGGTCCACGCGCGCAGGACCCGCGACGCGTCGTGATGCAGCAGCGCAGCGCCCGGCATCCTCAGCGGCGCAGCACGGGGTTGGCCAGGACGCCCAGGCCCTCGACCTCGCACTCGACCCGGTCGCCGTGGTCGATCTTGCCGACGCCCGCGGGCGTCCCGGTGAGGATCACGTCGCCGGGCAGCAGCGTCATGGCCTCGGAGATGTACGACACGAGGAACGGCACGTCGAACACCATGTCCCGGGTCCGGCCGTCCTGCCGCAGCTCGCCGTTGACGCGCGAGCGCACCCCGACGTCCTCCGGGTTGAGGTCCGTGTCGATCCAGGGGCCCAGCGGGCAGGAGGTGTCGAAGCCCTTGGCGCGCGCCCACTGGCCGTCGGTCCGCTGGGCGTCGCGGGCGGTGACGTCGTTCGCCACGGTGTAGCCCAGGATGTACGACCCCACCTTCTCCGGGGTCACGTCCTTGCACACCTTCGAGATGACGACGGCGAGCTCGGCCTCGTAGGAGACCTCCTGCGTGAAGTCCGGCAGCACGATCGGGTCGTCCGGGCCGACCACTGACGTGTTCGGCTTGAAGAACAGCAGCGGGCTGGCCGGGACCTCGCCGCCCATCTCCTTGGCGTGGTCGACGTAGTTCTTGCCGACGGCCACCACCTTGGAGCGCGGGATCACGGGGGCGAGCAGCCGGACGCCGTCGCCCAGCTCGATGCGTTCGCCGGTCGGCATGGCCGGCATGTACAGGGGGTCGCCGCCCAGCACGGCGAGGAAGGTCTTGTTGCCCTCCTGCTGCACGAGGGCGAATCGGGGGTCGTCTCCGGTGGTGAATCTAGCGATACGCACGGGCCCAATCTACGTGCCCGACGGCGGGACGCTCACGCCCGGGCCAGGACCTCGCCGTTCAGGACCGCGAACCAGCCGTCCGGGGCCTCGGCCCACTCGCGCCAGCCCTGGGCGAGCTGCTCGAGGGCCACGTCGTCCGCGAGCGCCGAGTCCTTGGCCTGCACCGCGAAGTTGGACTGGGTGCAGCGCTCGGCCCAGAGGCCGCCCCACCAGGTGCGGTCGTCGGGGGTGGCGTAGCACCAGACGCTCGCGCCGGGTTCGATCGTGGCGGGGTCGAAGCCGGCGTCGCGCACCCAGGAGGCGAGGCGGCGTCCGGCGTCGGGCTCGAAGCCGTAGGTGTGGGTGACCTCGTGGTAGAGCATGTTCCACTCGGTGAGCTCCGCGGACTCCGGGTACCAGGCCATGGCCTCGTAGTCGGCGTCGCGCACGGCGACGAACCCGCCGGGCTTGGCGACGCGCTTCATCTCGCGCAGGGCCGCGACCGGGTCGGAGAGGTGCTGCAGGAGCTGGTGCGCGAAGACGACGTCGAACGAGCCGTCCTCGAACGGCAGCTCGTACGCGTTGGCGTGCTCGAAGCTGATGTTCTTGGTGCCGTGCGCGTCGGCGAGGCCGCGGGCGGACTCCAGGACGTCGTCGGAGGCGTCGACGCCGACGACGCTGCCCTGTGTCAGCCGCTCCGCCAGGTCGACGGTGACGGTCCCGGGCCCGCAGCCGACGTCGAGCAGCGTCATGTCGGAGAGCAGGTGCGGCAGCAGGAATGCGGCGGAGTTGGCCGCCGTCCGACGGCGGTGCGAGCGCAGCACGGACTCGTGGTGCCCGTGCGTGTACGACTCGGACTCCTTGGTGAGGTCCTTCACCGCGCCGGGGTTGTTCTGGTCGTGGCCGCTCAGGCGCGACAGGCTGCTGGGGGCGTCGACCGCGTCGATGGGGTCGGTGCCCGCGGGCTTGGCCCGGTCGCGGGCCGTGCCGTTGGGGCCGCCCGACGGGTTGGTGCGGGCTGTGTCAGTGCGGGCCATGTCGTGCTCGCTGGCGCTGCCGGTCATGGGCGCACTGTATGTGCGACGCGCAGTGCCGCACATCTGCGTTCTCATCCCTCGGGACGGCTTGTCCGGCCGCTCGCCCTGCAGTCGGCCCAGCAGGCTGCCCGACGGCGTGGCCAGCGCGCGTCGGCGTCGGCGACACGGAAGGATGCCCGCATGCCCACGCTTGCCCAGCCGTCCGGCCGCCCCGCCGCGGTCGCCCGCGGAGCGTCCCGCGAAACCGTCGACGGAACACTCGCCCGGATCGGCCGCAACCTGCTCGGCGGCCCCGGCCGCGTGGTCGGCGCCGACCTCGCCCGGGGCATCGCGGTGCTCGGCATGTTCACGGCGCACGTGGGCGTCACCAGCGCGGACATCGGCACGCTGGAGGGCTGGCTGAACCTGGCGCACGGGCGCTCGTCGATCCTGTTCGCGACGGTCGCCGGGCTGTCCCTGGCGCTGGTCTCCGGCGGTTCCACGCCGTTCACGGGCGAGGCGATGCGCACCGCGCGGTCCCGGATCCTGGTCCGGGCCGTGCTGCTGCTGGCCCTGGTCGCGGTGCTGGACCTGTTCGGGACGCGCGTGCTCCTCATCCTGGGCTTCTATGCCGCGTACTTCGTGCTCGCCCTGCCATTCCTGCGGATGCCGCCCGCCCGGCTCGCGGCGTTCGCGTTGGTCATCGCGGTGGTCGGCCCGTTCCTCGTGTACTACGGGCCGGAGGCGCTCGCCCGGGCCGGACTCCGCGCGCCGCACGACGGCTCCGGCGCCGCCACCGACTTCCTGCTCACGGGCCACTACCCGGCCCTGGTCTGGATGGCGTACGTGCTCGCCGGGCTGGCGGTGGGCCGCTGCGACCTGCGGTCGCCGACGCTGCACCTCACCCTGGTCGCCGGCGGGTTCGGGCTGGCCACGGTGAGCTCGCTCGCCTCGGCGACCCTGGTGGCCGACGCCGGAGGCCTGGTCGCCATCGACGGTCAGCTCGCCATGACGTCGTCCGAGAGCGTCGTGCCGCCGCCCGTCTGGGGCGATCCGTGGCCTCCGCTGGCGGGCCTGTACCTCGAGGGCCCGCACGACGACACGATGTTCGAGGCCCTGGGTTCCGGCGGGTTCGCGCTCGGGGTGCTGGGGCTGTGTCTGCTTGTCGGTGCTGTGCTGGGCGGCGGCGCTGGCGCGGGTACCGCCGGCGTGGGCGGTGGCATGGGCGCCGCGGGCGCGGCCGCGTGGCTCGGGCGGGTCGTGCGGTCGGCCGTGCTGGTCGTGGTGACGCCGCTGGCCGCCGTCGGCGCCCTGGCGCTGACCGTCTACTCCGTGCAGATCGCCGCCATCTGGTGGTGGACCCGCACCTACTGGGACCTGCTCGATCCCCCGGACAACGAGCCGCTCGGGTGGATGGTCCTCATCAGCCTGGCCGCTGCGACGCTGTGGCGGGCGTTCCTGGGCCGCGGCCCGCTGGAGCGGCTGTTCGCGCTGGTCGCCCGGAAGGCCTTTCCTCAGAACCCCACCTGACCGACGATCGTCGAGACGGTGTCGCCGCCGACCCACACCCCGCCGTCCGGCAGCTTCTCGACGTGCACGCGGCCCTCGCGGCCCAGCGCCGTCCCCTGCGACGCGACGTAGGCCGACGGCAGCACGTCGCCGGCGAGCCACTGCCCCAGGCCGGCGTTGAGGCTGCCGGTCACCGGGTCCTCCCCCGCGCCGAGCGAGGGCACGAACGCGCGCACCTCGACGGCGGGCTCGCCGGCCGCGTACTCGCCCACCACGCCGATGCCGTACTCGCCGACGACGCCGAGCCTCAGGTCCCCCATCACCGCGAAGTCGGGCTCGAGCGCGAGCACGGCGTCGGCGTCCTGCAGCTGGACCGCCACCCAGCCGGGGCCGTTGTCGACCCAGGCCGAACGGACGACGTCGGACACGTCGATGCGCAGCGACCGGGCGATCTGGGCGACGTCGGCGTCGTCGACCGCGCCCGAGCGGATCAGGGGCGGGGCCGCGAACGCCAGGCGGTACCCGTCGCCGACGGCGTCGCGCCGCAGCCGCACGAGGCCCACGCCGCACTCCTGGACCACGCCCTCCCCGGCGGGCTCGCCGCCGGCCTCCAGCCAGGCGTGCGCGGTGCCGAGTGTCGGATGCCCGGCGAACGGCAGCTCGCCGCCCGGGGTCCAGATCCGCACGCGGTAGTCGGCGCCGCCATCCCGCCCCTCGTCGGTCGGGGTGAGCAGGAACGTGGTCTCGGACAGGTTGGTCCACCGGGCGAAGGCGGCCATCTGGTCGTCGGTGAGGCCGTCGGCGTCGTGCACGACGGCGACGGGGTTGCCGCCCGTCGGGGCCGGGGAGAACACATTGACCTGCCGAAACGAAAGACTCATGCGCCCCACGCTACCCATCGTTGAGTGCGGGCTATTTGTTGTCTCGAAGCCGTATGAGCAACAAATAGCCCGCACTCAACGACCTGGGTCAGGACGGGAAGATGGCGTCCAGCTCCGTCAGGTCCTTCGGTGTCGGCGTCCACGACCACGCCTCGGCGTTGCGGCGCACCTGCTCCGGCCGGGTCGCCCCGGCGATCACGGACGACACCTCGGGCCGGGACAGGAGCCACGAGAACGCGACGTCGATCTCGGCCACGCCCCGCTCCCGGCAGAACGCGCCGAACCGGTCCAGCGCCTCCCACGGCGCCGTCTCCAGCAGCTGGGGCTTCGCGATCACGAGGCGCGAGCCGTCCGGCCGGGCCCCGCCCGAGTACTTGCCCGTGAGCAGGCCGTTCGCCAGCGGGAAGTACGGCAGGACGCCGATGCCGTACGCCTTGGCGGCCGGCAGCACCTCGCGCTCCGCCTCGCGGGCGAGCAGCGAGTAGTGGTTCTGCGCGGACACGAACCGGGTGCTGCCGGTCGACCGGGCCACGTGCTCGGCGTCGGCCACCTGCCAGCCCTTGAAGTTCGAGTGGCCCACGTAGCGCACCTTGCCGGAGCTGACCAGGTCGTCGAGCGCGGCGAGCGTCTCGTCGATCGGGGTCGCCGGGTCGGGCGTGTGCAGCTGGTAGAGGTCGATCCAGTCGGTCCCGAGCCGGCGCAGCGACGCCTCGGCGGCGCGCACGATATACCGGCGCGAGCCGCGAGCGCCGAAGTCGTTCCCGTTGGCGCCGTGCATGCTGGCCCCGAACTTCGTGGCGACGAGCACGTCGTCGCGGCGGCCCTTCAGCGCGGCGCCGAGCAGTTCCTCGGACAGCCCGCGGCGGGCGCCGTAGACGTCGGCGGTGTCGAAGAAGGTCACGCCCGCGTCGATCGCGGCGTCGACCAGGGCCGTCGCGCCCTCCGCGGTCTCGGTGACGGTACCGGCGCGGCCGAGGTTGTTGCACCCCAGACCGACGACGGGAACGGACAGGCCGGAGCGCCCGAGGCGGCGCAGGGGGAGGTCGGACATGGTGGCACTGTACGACGGCGGCGTGGGCGGTTGTCTCTGACCAGTCGGCCCGGAGGGAAGCAGGCAGGCGTGCCGTCGCACGTCGGGACCTCGGGGTGAGGATCGGGTCCCGACGTGCGACGGGCTGCTTACGGGATGGTCGGCACAGCCTGCACGATCAGCTCGCGCGCCTGCTGCACGAACCAGCCGCCGGCCGCGGGGTCCTCGATACCGCGCGCGGGGTCGTTCGGGCCGCTCGTACCGCGATAGCACTTGCCGTCGGACTCACCGGGAACCTTGATCCACAGGTGGGCGTCGACGAGCGCGTTGCCGGTGTCGAGCGTGGGACGGGGCCCGAGTCCGCGGCCCGGCGGGTTGCACCACTCCTGCGGATCGCTGTAGACGCCGTCCGGGGAGTCCCACGGGCCGCGGCCGTTGCGCGACGTGTCGATGACGAAGTGCGTCGACGGCTCCACCGACCCGAGGATCAGGTCGTAGCGGGAGTCGATGCCCGACGTGTTCAGGGCCGGGTTCGAGTTGCCCGCCGACCACACGCCGTAGTTGTTCATCGCCACACCGGACCAGCCGGTGGCCGGACCGCCGTTCCAGTACTGGTTGGGGCAGCCCCAGTAGTTCAAGGGGACCACTTGCGTGACATAGGCGATGCAGGACGAGACCCAGCTGCCGTAGGCCGTGGAGTTCGCCGTGTACTGGTAGTTCGACGTGTTGACGAAGAAGCCGTCCGCATCCTGCACGCCCGCGCGGATCAGCCGCGAGACGTTGTCGCCCACGGTGAGCCAGGCGCTGTTGCCGGCATCGAGGTAGACGGTCGTGCCGGGCAGCGCGCCGATCTCGTCGACCGCGTAGTTCAGCATGTCGAAGCGATCCTGCGCCGCCGTGACCGGATTGGCCTCGGACGGGCGGCACGACTCGAGCGTGGCGTCGATGTTGGTGTACCACGGGATGATCCCGAGCCCGTCCGGCTCGAGGACAACGATGGCCGTGTCGTCGCCGATACCGGCGACGACGCCGTCGATCCACGCCTCGTACTCGGCGACGGTCGTCGCGCCGCCCGCGGAGTACCCGGCGCAGTCACGGAACGGGATGTTGTACGCGACGAGCATCGGGATCTTGCCTGCCGTGCTCGCACGGCCGACGACGTCGGCCGTCTTGGCTTCGACCTGCGCGGGCGTGCCCTGGGTCAGCCACGTCGCCGTGGGGTAGCTGCCCAGCAGCTCGGCGTCGGTCTTCGCCTGGCCGGTGAGGCCGGCCGCGGCCGTGAGGGTAGAGCTGTACGGGTCCACATAGAGCTCGGGCGGATCGACCAGTGTGCTCGATGGTTTCTCGGTCGCTTGGGGCGGCGGGGCGGCCAACGCGGGGCCAGCGAGGGCTAGGCCGGCAACGAGACCGGCCATGACGGCCAACCCACCAGCTGCGGACCGACGTGCACGGCTGCGTGTGAAATGGAGCATTAGAAATCCTCCGACCTGCGAAGACGGCACTGTCTCATGGTCGAACCGGCAAGAACGCCGTTGGAAGTAAATCCAGCACTAAGCAGACAAAAGTCTGTCAGAGGGTTTTACCGGGCGTCAAGCCCATGTCGCGATATATACGACTTGGGTCGGCGGGCCGAGATCCTCTCACCACCAGCACCGGTGCAACCTCTTACCCTGGACCGGTGAGCACTGTCCTCGGCGAGTCGATCGCGCCCGACGCCGTCGCGCGCCAGGCCGTCGTGGACGAGGCCGATGTGCGACCGCCCGGCATGCGCGGACCCGGGATGTCGCCCACCCGGGTTCTGCTGCCCGAGGAGTGGCTTCCCCCCGCCGCCGCGCATGCCGATCGAGCGGACGCCCTCACCGCCGTCTGGCGCGAAGCCCGCGATGCGGGGCGCAAGCACGCGATCGAGGACTTCCTCTTCACGTACTACCCGACCCGCCTGGCGCACCTGCGCCGCTGGAACCCGGGCGCGGGCGTCGCCCTCGCGCTGCCGGACAGCGGGGCGGGTGCCCTCGAACCGGGCGGAGGCACGCCTGGCACGACCGATCCCGAAGACCGCGCAACGTGGCGGTGGCACACGACCCTCCGACGAGACGCCGCTCCGGCCGGCTCGGGCGCGCCCTCCTCCGTCACGGCTTCCTCCGTAAGCCCCCACCTCGTCACGCTCGACCTCGGCGCCTTCCTCGCCGACCGCGGCGACACCGTGCGGTACGTGCGCGAGCTGCTCTCCGCGACGGCGTCGCGCCCGGGAACGTTCGGCTGCTTCGGGCTTCACGAGTGGGCGATGGTCTACCGCGACCGGGCGGCGGGGCGCGACCAGCGGCATCCGCTGCCGCTACGGCTCGGGCACGCGGGGACGGACGCCGTCGTCGAGGCGAACCCCGTGCGCTGCTCGCACTTCGACGCGTTCCGGTTCTTCACGCCGGAGGCGACGTCGCTCAACCAGCTCCAGCCCACCCGCGCCGCTCAGGTCGGCATGGAGCAGCCGGGCTGCCTGCACGCCAACATGGATCTCTACAAGTGGTGCCTGAAGCTCGGCCCGGCCGTGCCCGGTGACCTGCTGCTCGACGCGTTCGAGCTGGCCCGCGACATCCGCTGGACCGACATGGCCGCGTCGCCGTACGACGTGTCGGAGTACGGCGTCGCCGCCGTCGAGATCGAGACGCCGCACGGCAAGGCGGAGTACGTGCGGCGGCAGCGCGAGTACGCGCGTCGGTCGAACGATCTCCGGCTTCGGCTGATCGAGGTCTGCGACGCGGTGCTCGCCAACGGCTCGGCCGGATAGAACAAGGCGCGCGGCCTCTCGCCGCCTTTACGATTGCCACCATGTCGTCCGACCCGCCCAAGAAGCTCCGCAGCGATGCAGCAGAGAACGCAGAGCGCGTCATGGCCGCCGCGGTTCGGGCGGGGCTCGGGGAAGGGAGAAACGTCCCCCTCGCCCAGATCGCGGCGGACGCAGGCGTGGGGGTGGGAACTCTCTATCGCCGGTACCCGAACCGGGCAGCTCTCCTGGAGGCGCTGGAGGTGCGCGCCTACCTGCTCCTCATCGCCGAAGCCGAGGATGCGCTGGCGGCCGGCGAGTCGGGTCTTGACTCGGTCGATCGTTTTCTGCGCCAGTCCTTCGTCCATCGCGACCAGCTCGTTCTTCCTCTCCATGGCGCACCGCTCACCGAAGGCACCGAGTCCGCTCGGCTCCGGGACAAGATGAAGGCGACCATGGCGGCGATTGTTGAGCGTGGGCACGAGGACGGCACGCTTCGACCCGAGGTGACGGGCTGGACCATCGTCAGGTTCGGGGCGATGTTGGCGCAGCCGATGTCGAGCGTGGAGGGATGGGCCGAGAGCGCGGCTGAGCAGCGGTCGGTGTTCATACGCGGAATCTCGAACCCTGGGACCACATAGCGGATCGAGCGCCACCCAGCGCGGGACCACCCCACAAGCGGACGAAATCGTCCGCTTGTGGGGTAGTCTGAGCGCGTGCTTGTACACAACAGTGCGGGTCGTCCCATGAGTGACGGCGTGGAGGTCAGCGCGCCTTGCGTCGACGCGGGGCCGCGGAACGCGGGGGCGCCGAGCGCATGTGGTCGCGGACCCGGCCCAGCACGTCGGCCAGGACCTCGACGTCTGCACGCACCAGGGGCTCGAACAGCAGCCCGTCGAGCACGGCGATATGGCCGGGGAAGACCTTCGCGAGGGTATCCCTGCCCTGATCGGTGATCGTGACCGTGGTGCTGCGCTCGTCATCGGGGGACGGCGCGCGCGTGACCAGCCCGCGCTGCTCCAGCGTCTGGGCCTGATAGGTGAGGCCGCTGCGGCTGTAGACGACGCCGTCGGCGAGGTCGGTCATGCGGCAGCTCCCATCGGGCGAGTCGCCCAGCCGCGCCAGGAGCTGGAACTGCACGTAGCTGAGATCGCCCGCCTCCCGCAGCTGCTGCTCGACCGTATGCCGCAGGAGGCTGCTGACCTCGATGAGCGCAAAGTACGCGCCCAGCTCGGTCGGGTCGAGGGGACGAGGTGGATTGGCCATGTCGGCAAGTCTACCGGTGCTACAAAGTCGAAGCACTTGTTTCGAACTCGAAGCAGTGCTACCGTCCTCCTCAGATGCTTCGAATTCGAAGCACAGACCGAGAGAAGGCAATCATGAAGGCAGTGCGTTTCCACGAGTTCGGTACCCCCGAGGTCCTCCGCTACGAGGACGCCGACCAGCCCGTCGCCGGAGAAGGCCAGGTGCTCATCCGGGTGGCCGGCTCCGCGTTCAACCCGGCCGACAACGGCATCCGAGGCGGCAACCTGCCGATCCCGGTGACCCTGCCGCACGTGCCCGGCTACGACGTCTCCGGCACCATCGACGCAGTCGGCGACGGCGTGACCGACTTTCAGGTCGGCGACACGGTCGTCGGCTTCATCCCGATGACCGAGGACGGCTCCGCGGCGCAGTACGTGGTCGCCCCCGCGGACGTCCTGGCCAAGGCCCCGTCGAGCATCGACCTCGCCGACGCGGCCGCGCTGCCGTCTGTGGCGCTCACCGCCTGGCAGGCGCTCTTCGACGAGGCCGGGCTCAAGGACGGTCAGCGACTGCTGATCATCGGCGCCGGCGGAGCAGTAGGCGGGTACGCCGTCCAGCTCGCCAAGCGAGCCGGCGCCTACGTCATCGCCACCGCGAGCCCGCGCAGCCATGACACCGTTACGGCTGCTGGTGCTGACGAGGTCATCGACCACACGACCTCCACCGTCCTCGACTCGGTGACCGAGCCCGTCGACGTCCTGCTCAACCTGGCACCTATCAGCCCCGACGAGTTCGCGGCCCTGGTCGCCCTCGTCCGTGACGGCGGCGTCGTCGCGGCGACGACCGCGTGGATGCCCACGCCCAGCGACGACAAGCGTGGAGTACGCGCCGCGGGAATCTTCCTCCGTGCCGACGCCGACGAGCTGACCCAGCTCGTCGCCCTGGTCGACAGCGGTGAGCTCACCGTCGACGTCGCCCAGCGCGTCTCGCTGAGCGACCTCCCGGCGATCCACGCACAATCGGCCGCCGGCGAGCTCCGCGGCAAGGTCGTGGCCGTCCCCGACGCCAGCTGATCCGTCTTCGAACCTCACGAGAGAGAAGTAGCAACATGTCGTTCACACAACGACCCCCCATCGCCGTCATCGGCGCAACTGGCCAGCAAGGCCGCAGCGTTATCGATGCGCTGCACGACGCCGACGTCCCGGTCCGCGCGCTCGTCCGCGACCCCGACTCCCCCGCGGCCCGCGCGCTGCGTGCGGCCGACACTGAGGTAGTCCAGGCGGACCAGGAGGACGGCCAGTCGCTCGCCGACGGACTCGCCGACGTCGCCGCCCTCTTCTACATGACGACCTTCGAAGGCCCAGAAGGCCCAGCAGGCGAGGTGCGTCGCGGACACGCTGTCGCCGACGCTGCCGCCCGGGCGAATGTTCCCCACGTCGTCTACTCCTCAGTGGGCGGCGCCGAGCGCGACACGGGCATTCCCCACTTCGAGAGCAAGTTCGACGTGGAGAACAGGCTTCGCGCGCTCGTGCCCGCCACGATCCTGCGTCCCACCTTCTTCATGGAGAACCTGACCGCGCAGCTCACGCCCAACCAGGACGGCGAGATCGTGATCCGCATGCCGATGCCGGGAGACGTGCCGGTGCAGATGATCGCCGTGCGGGACATCGGCCGCGCGGCTGCACAGCTTCTTCTCCAGCCGAGCGCAATCGACGGCCACGCGATCGAGGTCGCGGGCGACGAGCCCACGCTCGACCTCGTCGCCGCCCAGGCCGGCGAAACCTTCGGGACGCCGGCTCGATTCGAGACCATCCCGCTCGAGTACCTCGGCGACGACGAAGACCTCAAAGCGATGTTCCGATGGTTCGCCGAAGGATCCGCGTACCAGGCTGACCTGGCACGGTCACGCTCGCTGGTCCCGGACGTCAGTGACCTTCGGTCGTGGCTGGTCACGCACCGTCAGCAGGAGCTGGCGGAGCAAGGAGCGCGGCGTTGAGGATCAGTCGGTCTCGCCGGCGCCGAAGCGCTCGCGGAATCCTTCGAGGTCCTCGTCGCTGATCTTGGCGAACAGCACCGGGGGCACGGTGAAGCTCGCCCCGGCGGGCACCGCGTCCAGCGACGTCGCCACCTCGGGCGTGACCCAGGTGGCGGCGTCGTCGTCGAGCGTGAACACCCCGCGCAGGATCGCCGCCGTCGCGGGGATGAACGGCTCGGAGACCACCGCGTACAGGCGGATCAGGTTCATCGCGGTACGCAGCGAGACCGCTGCTGCATCGGGATCGACCTTGACCTGCTTCCACGGCTCCTTCTCCACCAGGTACGCGTTGCCCGCCGACCACAGCGCGCGCAGCGCGTTCGTCGCCTTGCGGTACTGGAGGGCCTCCATGTGCTCCTCCAGCTCGGCCACAAGCCGGGCAACCTCGGCCCCGAGCGTCGCCTCCGCCTCGCCCGGCTCGCCACCCGCCGGCACCGTGTCGCCGAACCGCTTGGCGGAGAACGTCAGGACCCGGTTGACGAAGTTGCCCAAAGTGTCGGCCAGGTCCTTGTTCACCGTCCCGGCGAAGTGCTCCCACGTGAACGAGGAGTCGTCCGACTCCGGCGCGTTCGCGATCAGGAAGTACCGCCAGTAGTCGGCCGGCAGGATCTCCAGCGCGGCATCCGTGAAGACGCCGCGCTGCTGCGACGTCGAGAACTTGCCGCCGTAGTACGTCAGCCAGCTGAAGCCCTTGACGAAGTCGACCATGGTCCACGGCTCGCGGACGCCGAGCTGCGTGGCCGGGAACATCACCGTGTGGAACGGGACGTTGTCCTTGGCCATGAACTGCGTGTACCGGACGTCGTCGGCCTGGTACCACCAGGACTTCCAGTCCCGGGCCTGGCCGCCGCCAGCGGCGTCCGCCCATTCCTTGGTCGCGCCGATGTACTCGATCGGGGCGTCGAACCAGACGTAGAAGACCTTGCCCTCCGCGGCGAGCTCCGGCCAGGTGTCGGCCGGGACCGGCACGCCCCACTCCAGGTCACGCGTGATCGCGCGGTCGTGGAGCCCCTCGGCGAGCCACTTGCGCGCGATCGACGTCGACAGCAGCGGCCACTCCTTGCTGTTCTCGTCGATCCACGCCTCGACCTCGCCCTGCAGCTTCGACTGCAGCAGGAACAGGTGCGTGGTCTCGCGCACCTCCAGGTCGGTCGAGCCGCTGATCGCCGAGCGCGGGTCGATCAGGTCCGTGGGGTCCAGGACGCGGGTGCAGTTCTCGCACTGGTCGCCGCGCGCCTTGTCGTAGCCGCAGTGCGGGCACGTGCCCTCGACGTACCGGTCGGGCAGGAACCGGCCGTCGACCGGCGAGTACACCTGCCGGATGGCGCGCTCCTCGATGAACCCGTACTCGTGCAGACGACGCGCGAAGTGCTGCGTGATCTCCGCGTTCTGCTGCGAGGAGCTGCGGCCGAAGTAGTCGAACGTCAGCCCGAAGCCGTCGTAGATCGCCTTCTGCGTCTCGTGCGCCTGCGCGCAGAACTCGGCGACCGGCTGCCCGGCCTGCGCGGCGGCGAGCTCCGCCGGCGTGCCGTGCTCGTCCGTGGCGCAGATGTACAGCACCTCGTGGCCGCGCTGGCGCAGATAGCGCGCATAGACGTCCGCCGGGAGCATCGACCCGACCATGTTCCCCAGGTGCTTGATGCCGTTGATGTACGGAAGCGCACTGGTCACAAGATGCCGAGCCATCGCTGGATGCTCCAATTCGTGGGTTCTGGTCGTTGGGGCTCAGGCTATTGCCCTCGTCCAACTGAATCCTGACGCCCCGCAGTACGTAGTAGCCCTACTTGTCCCCATCTCCCGCAGTTCCTAGCGTCGAGGTGTCGCACCCCAGCACCCAGGAGTAGTCCAGGAACTTTCCAACTTCACATCACGAGGTGAGCCCCATGAGAGTCACCGCACTGCACACGCCCGCCGCCAGAGTCCTGCTCGGCGTCTTCGCCGTACTGGCCCTGACCCTGACGGCGCTGGTCGCCGCACCGAGCTCCATGACACCCCACGCCCAGGCCCACGGCTGGGTGGTCTCACCGCCCAGCCGGCAGGACCACTGCGCCAAGCGGACCGTGAGCTGGACCTGCAACGGCGTCGAATGGGAGCCGCAGAGCGTCGAGGCCCCGAAGGGTTCGATGCTCTGCTCCGGAGGCAGCCGCTTCACCACCCTCGACAACAGCTCGCTCGCATGGCCGCGCACGAACATCGGCAGCACGCACACCTTCCAGTGGACGCTGACGGCCTTCCACCGCACGGCGACCTGGGAGTACTTCGTGGACGGCCAGCTCTTCACGACGGTGAACGACAACGGCGCCGCCCCGCCGGCGACCGTCACGCACACGCTGTCGGGCCTGCCGAGCGGCAACCACACGATCCTGGCGCGGTGGAACGTGTACGACACCGCGATGGCTTTCTACGCCTGCATGGACGTGAACGTCAGCGGCGGCGCGAGCGCGGCTGCGGGCACCGGCACGACGGCGGTCGACGCCGAGCTCCGGAGCGGAGGCGGGCGCCTGCTGGCGACGCAGCAGTAACGGGCCGCGGAGCCGGAGAAACGGCACGCGCGGCAATACGAACGGCTGGTGTCCGACGTCGGGCACCGGCCGTTCGCGCGCCTCCGCCGAAGATTTACGGGATTCCGCGTACGCGCTTCCTGTGGCACGACCGGCGTCCTGTCCGCCGTCCGACGCGCGCGCCGGCCCAGCGACCCGTGTTGCCCAGTGCCCGCGAGCGCCACGAACCAGGAGCACTTTTTCACCCGCTCTATGGGACGATATTGAGGTGTCGAGCGCGCTCGTCGGCATCAGTCCGACGCCCGTCGAAGTACCGCCCGTCGTACACGCCTTGGCCGAACGGCTACGGACCGGGGCGACGGTCGTCCCCGTGTGGCGCAACGAGTACGGCGGCCTCACGGTGCGGCTCGAGGATCGCCGGGCGGCGCCCGACCTCGCGCGAGAGCCGGCGCTGCAGCCCGATCGGGTGCCCGCGCGGCGGCCGGCCCAGCTCGCCAACCCGAGGCCGAGCCGCGGCGGGCGCAGGGCCGCGCGGCGCAGGAGCCACAGCGCGTACCTGAAGTGGGTGCCGCACGGCGCACCGTGCCCTGACCTGCTCGCCGAGGCCGACCGCCTGCTCTGGGCCGGCTCGTTCGCGCCGGTCCCCCGCGTGCTCGGCGCCGGACGGGACACGGGCGGCTCGTGGATGCTCACGGCGGCCGTCGAGGTCGGCGGGGCCGTGGCGACGTCGGCCATCGAACCCCAGTGGCGCTCCCGGGGCGAGCGCTCGGCGATCGCGGTCGGCATCGGCCTGCGCCGCTTCCACGACGCGCTCCCGACGGACACCTGCCCGTTCGTCCGGACCGCGGAGGCGCGCGTCGCCGCGCTCCCGGCCGAGCCGGTCGGTGCGGCGCGCACCACCACCGGGATCTCGCCCCGTCCGGTGCCGTCGGTCGGCCCCCCGCCGCCGGTCGACAAGCTCGTCGTGTGCCACGGCGACGCCACGGTGCCGAACACGCTCCTGGACCACGTCGGCCGGTTCGCGGCGCATGTCGACGTCGGCGACCTGGGCGTGGCGGACCGCTGGTCCGACATCGCGGTGACCACCCGCAGCGTCACCCGCCGCTACGGTCCCGGCCTGGAGCCGCTGGTGCTCGCCGCGTACGGCGTCGCGCCCGACCACGAGCGCACCACGTACTACCGCGCGCTGTGGGACGCCGAGGAGGCCGCCCGGGCCCGGCGCGGGGCGCGGCGCGCGTCGTAGACCCGGTGCATGAGCAGCTCGATCGGCCCGCGCGGCCAGCACCGCAGCCACAGCGGCGCCACCAGCATCAGCGTCGCCGAGATGCCGGCCCAGATCGCCACCGCCTGCCACGCCCCGCCCCCGGCGAGCCCCAGGCCCCAGTCGTAGCAGAGCGCCGAGGCCAGCACGTTCTGCAGCACGTAGCACGACAGCGCCGTCCGCCCCACCGCCTCGACGCCTCGGCGGAACAGGCCGACCGGGCTCCGGGACGACCGTGCCCGGCCCTGCGCCTCCGCCCAGGCCCGCTCCCGCACCTGGGCACGCGCCTGCGCCCGGCCGACGAGGGTCGTGCCCAGCGCCAGGATGCCGAGCGCCACCAGCGGCGGCACCAGGTACCGGTCGACGAGGAACCAGTCCGGCCCGGCCCATGTGGTGAGCGCGTTCAGCGGGATGCCGGCGCCCAGCCCGGCCCACGCGAGCCGACGGCGCAGCCGCGCCCCCTCCGCGGACGTCGTGAACACGCCGGCGCGCACGAGCCGCGAGCCCACGACGAACAGCACGGTGGCCGACGGCACGATCAGGATCAGCTCGATCCGGAACGCGTCCATGTGCGTGAGCCGCAGCAGCAACTGGTCGAGCCAGCTCGCCGTCGAGAGGGCCGCGGCGTCGGCCGACGCGCCGCCGTCCGCCCCGGACCCGCCGTCCGCCCCGGACCCGCCGTCCGCCCCGGACCCGCCCGACGTCGCGACGAGCAGCGCGGTGATCCCGACGATCCCCGCCACGTAGACCGCCGCGATCACGCCGCCCCAGGCGCGCACCACCCGGTCGCTGCGGCCGATCAGGTAGGCGGCGAGCAGGGACGCGATCGCGTACCCCATCAGGACGTCGAACTCGAAGACGAGCACGTAGTGCACCAGGCCCTCGACGAACAGGATCCCGGCGCGCAGGGCATACCGGCCCGGCCAGGGCAGGCCGCGCCGCACCATGGAGCGGTACTGCAGCTCCAGCCCCACCCCGAACAGCAAGGTCAGCAGGCCGAGGAACTTGCCGTTGGCCAGCGCCTGCAGCACGCGCTGCACCGGATCCGCGGTGGCGAAGCCGTCGGAGATCCACGCCGCGGGGCCGCCCGGCGCGGTGAAGATCCAGATGTTGCTCGCGAGCGTGCCGAGGATCGCGATCCCGCGCAGCACGTCGAGCGCGGCGATCCGGCCCCCGGTACCCATCGCGGTGTCCGACGGCGGAGCGGCACCCGACGGCATCGCGGTGTCCGACGGCGGAGACACCGTCGCCGCAGGTGACGGGCTTACGGGCTGGTTGGTAGGCATGCCCCGACCCTGCCGTGGCGGCCCGGCGGCGTCGTCGGCCATCCGGGCGATCTGTCCGGGCCCGCGTACATCTTTCGGAGTACTCCGACGCCGGGCCGCCACCCGAGATCACGTCGTGACGCCTTGATCTCGTCTGGCACGCTGGCGCCATGACTATCCCCTCCGGCGAAGTCCTCGTGCCCGACGTCGTACGAGAGCTCGCCGGCGGCTCCCGCGTCGTCCCGGCCTGGAGCAACCAGCTCGGCGGCCTCACCTTCCGCATCGAGCCCGTCGCCGGCCAGCTGCCCGACGGCGGCGCGCGGGCCGAGACCGGACAGCGCGCCTTCTTCGTGAAGTGGGCACCCCGCACGGAGCGTGCGGCCATCGAGCGGGTCGACCTGGCCGACGAGGCCGCGCGGATGCAGTGGGCCGCGGCCTACACGCGGGTGCCGCAGGTCCTCGAGGTCGGCGCCGACGAGGACTCGGAGTGGCTGGTCACGGAGGCGATCGAGGCGCGCTCCGCCGTCGACCCGCGCTGGCTGGCCGAGCCCGAGACCGCCGCCCGCGCCATCGGCGCCGGGCTGCGGGCGCTGCACGACGCCCTGCCCGTCGACGAGTGCCCCTGGACCTGGAGCATCGCCGACCGGATAGCGGTGGCCGAGGACCTGGCCGCCCAGGGCCACCCGGCCGAGGGCTGGTCGGCCGAGACCCGCGACCGCCTCCTGGACGCGCCGGACCACGACCGGCTCGTCGTCTGCCACGGCGACGCCTGCGCGCCCAACACCCTGCTCGCCGACGACGGCGCCTGGGCCGGGCACGTCGACCTCGGCTCGCTCGGCATCGCCGACCGCTGGGCCGACCTGTCCATCGCCACGTACAGCCTGGGCTGGAACTACGGCCCCGGTTACGACCACCTCGTGTACGAGGCGTACGGGATCGACGAGGATCCCGACCGGGTCGCCTACTACCGGCTGCTGTGGGACCTGGGCTGAACCTCCGCGCGGCGCGCCCGGTGGGCCGCCTGGGCGTTGCGGTTGCTGCACGTGGTGGAGCAGTAGCGGCGCGAGCGGTTGCGGGACAGGTCGAGGACCAGCCCCTCGCAGTCGCTGTCGGCGCACACGGCCAGCCGCGAGAGCTCGTCCTCCCGGATGACGTCGATCATCGCCATCGCGGTCTCCACCAGGATGCGCGTGGCGAGCGGGGCATCCGCCGGCACCGCGTGGATGTGCCAGTCGACGGGCGGGTGCCGCACGAGCTGGGGCACCGCGCCGGCGTCGGCCAGCATCTCGTTCACCAGGTGCGCGGCCGAGTCGCGGTCGGCGACGAGTAGCTCGCGCAGCCGCGGCTGGAGCGCCAGCACCTGGTCGAGCTCGGCCCGCGTGCGGTCGTGCCGTCCCGTGTAGCCGTACCGGACGAAGAACTCGTCGAGCTCCGCGACCGTCACGAGCGTGACGGGCGGCTCGCCCGCGTTCACGAGCGCGACGGCGGCCTGCAGCGACTCCTCGGCGTCAGGAGTGAAAACCATGTTGACACATTACCCCGCCCACCCTAGCGTCAGGACCCATGGGCATCGTGACACCTGACACCGGCACTCCCGACGCGAGCGGGAACGGCGTCGTCCTGGCTCGCCCGACGCGCCGCCTGACCACCGGCCTGGTGTTCGCGGGGGTCTCCGCCGCGGCCTTCAGCCTGTCCGGGGTGTTCGCCAGCGGGCTGCTCGACACGGGCTGGAGCCCCGGCGCGATGGTGCTGGTCCGCGTCGCCATCGCGGCCCTCGTGGTGCTGCCGCTCGGCATCCTGTCCCTGCGCGGGGACTGGCGTCCGGTGCGCCGCAACCTCGGGCTCATCGCGATCTACGGCGCGCTCTCGGTGGCGGGCTGCCAGTTCGCCTACTTCTCCGCGGTGCAGCTCATGCCCATCGGCCCGGCCCTGCTCATCGAGTACACGGCGCCGGCGGCCGTGGTGCTCTGGTTCTGGCTGCGGCACGGCCAGAAGCCGACGGTCGCCACCGTCGCCGGCGCGCTGCTCGCCGCCGTCGGGCTGGTGCTCGTCCTGGACCTGGTCTCCGGCGCCCCCGGCGCCACCGCGATGGATCCGGTCGGCGTCGCGTGGGCGCTGGTCGCGATGCTCGGCGCCGCCAGCTACTTCGTCATCAACGCGCACGCCGACACGGGCCTGCCGCCGCTGGCCCTGGCCGCAGGCGGCCTGACCACGGCGTCCCTGGCGCTCGGCCTGCTCGGCGCGACCGGGCTCATGCCGCTGGAGTACAGCACGGCGTCCCCGGTCTACGCCGGGACGGAGGTGGCGTGGTGGCTGCCGCTGCTCGGCCTCGGCGTCGTCACCGCCGCGCTCGCCTACGTGGCGGGGATCGCCGCGGGGCGCCTGCTGGGCCCGCGGCTGTCCTCGTTCATCGGGCTGTTCGAGGTCGTCTCCGCCATCGGGTTCGCCTGGCTGCTGCTCGGCGAGCTGCCGCGGACGATCCAGCTCGTCGGCGGCGTCCTGATCCTCGCCGGCGTCATAGCGGTCCAGGCAGGCGAGAGGCGGACGGGCCCGACGCCGTAGGGCAGCACGCTTCACCCGCCTGCAAGAATGGGGGCCATCATGACCGCGCCCTCCTCGACCACCACCACGACAGCCACCTCGACGACCGGCCGGTCCGGCCCGGCGTCGGGCACCCCGAAGCCCGCCGGGACCCTGATCCCGTACCTGCCCGCGCCCACGGGCAAGGACCCTGATCCGGACGTCCTGTTCGAGAGCTTCGGCGAGTGGGCCGCCGCGGGCGGACGGTCGCTCTACCCGCACCAGGAGGAGGCCCTCCTGGAGGTCATGACGGGCTCGCACGTCGTGCTCGCGACGCCCACCGGCTCCGGCAAGTCGATGGTCGCGATGGGCGCGCAGTTCGCCGCGCTGGCGGCCCACCGGTCCGGGCGTGGCGGCCGCACGTACTACACGGCACCGCTGAAGGCGCTGGTCAGCGAGAAGTTCTTCGATCTGGTGGCGGCGTTCGGCTCGAAGAACGTCGGCATGATGACCGGCGACTCCGCCGTCAACCCGGACGCCCCCATCATCTGCTGCACCGCCGAGATCCTCGCGAACCTCGCGCTCCGCCGCGGCAACGGCGACGGCGAGACCGGCACCGGTACGAGCACTGGGGCCGCCGACGACGACGCCATCGCGCAGGTCGTGATGGACGAGTTCCACTACTACGGCGACCCGCAGCGCGGCTGGGCCTGGCAGGTGCCGCTGCTGGAGCTCAAGGACACGCAGTTCGTCCTCATGAGCGCCACGCTCGGCGACACGACCCGCCTGCGCGAGGACATCGAGGAGCGCACGGGCCGCCCCGTCGCCGAGGTCGCGGACGCCGAGCGCCCCGTCCCGCTCACGTTCTCCTACGTCGTCGAGCCGCTCACCGAGGTGATCCAGGAGCTCGTGACCACGCACCGTGCCCCGGTCTACGTGGTCCACTTCACGCAGAAGGACGCCGTCGAGCGCGCGCAGTCCCTCCTGTCGATGAACGTCTCCACGAAGTCCGAGAAGGAGGCGATCATCGCGGAGATGGGCGCCTTCCGGTTCGGCACCGGGTTCGGCAAGACGCTCAGCAAGTTCCTGCGGCACGGCGTCGGCGTGCACCACGCGGGCATGCTGCCGAAGTACCGCCGCCTCGTGGAGCGCCTCACGCAGAAGGGCCTGCTCAAGGTCGTGTGCGGCACCGACACCCTGGGCGTCGGCATCAACGTGCCGATCCGCACGGTGCTCCTGACCAGCCTGGTGAAGTTCGACGGCGAGCGCATGCGCCACCTGAGCGCCCGCGAGTTCCACCAGATCGCCGGCCGGGCCGGCCGCGCGGGATTCGACACGGTGGGCGAGGTGCTCGTCATGGCGCCCGAGCACGTCATCGAGAACCGCAAGATCCTGGCCAAGGCCGGCGACGACCCGAAGAAGCTCAAGAAGATCGTCCGCAAGAAGGCGCCGTCGGGCTCCGTGAACTGGACCGACGCCACCTTCGAGCGCCTGCGCGACGCGGATCCCGAGCCGCTCGTCTCGCAGTTCCGCGTGAACCACGCGATGGTGCTCAACGTCCTGGCCCGCGCCTCGGCCCGTTCGGGCGGCGACGGGACCGATCCCGTGGACGCCATGCGGCACCTCCTGACGGCCAACCACGACACCGAGACGCAGCAGGCCGAGCACGTGCGGCAGGCGTTCCGGATCTACAGGTCGCTGCGGATCGCGGGCGTCGTCGAGAAGGTCCGGGTACCCGACGCCGACGGGCGGCTCCGGCCGTCGGCCCGCCTCATGGTGGACCTCCCGCGCGACTTCGCGCTGAACCAGCCGCTGTCGCCGTTCGCCCTGGCGGCCATGGACCTGCTCGACGTCGAGAGCCCGACGCACGCGCTCGACGTCGTCTCCGTCATCGAGGCCACCCTCGACGACCCCCGCCAGGTGCTCATGGGCCAGCAGAACCGGGCGCGCGGCGAGGCCGTCGCCGCCATGAAGGCCGAGGGCCTCGAGTACGAGGAGCGCATGGAGCTCCTTGAGGAGGTCACGTGGCCCAAGCCGCTGGCCGACCTCCTGGAGCCCGCGTTCCAGGCCTACCGCCGCACCAACCCGTGGGTGGCGGACGCCGAGCTCTCCCCCAAGTCGGTGGTGCGCGACATGGTCGAGAAGGCCATGACGTTCGCCGAGATCGTGAGCGTGTACGGGCTGGAGCGCACCGAGGGCGTGGTGCTCCGCTACCTCGCGGACGCCTTCCGGGCGGTGCGCCAGGTGGTCCCCGACGAGCACCGCACCGAGGAGGTGCAGGAGATCATCGAGTGGCTCGGCGAGCTGGTGCGCGGCGTGGACTCGTCGCTGCTCGACGAGTGGGAGCGCCTGGCGAACCCGGTGGACGACGACGCCGACCTCGTCACGGACGGCGAGCTGGCCGACGCCGGGGCCGAGGCCCCCGCGCGGCCCGTCACCGGCAACCCGCGCGCGTTCCGCCGGCTGGTCCGCAACGCGATGTTCCGCCGCGTCGAGCTCGTCGCCCGCGAGTCCTACGGGGCGCTGGCCGCCCTGGACAAGGGCTGGGACGCCGACACCTGGGCCGACGCCCTCGACCCGCTGTTCGAGGAGCAGGGCGACGACGCCGTCGGCATCGGCCCGGAGGCGCGCTCCGCCGCGCTGCTGACGATCCTGGAGCCGGGCGCCGAGCTCCCGGGCAGCGCCGCCAGCGGCGAGACCAGCCGCGTCGAGCCCGGGACCTGGTGGGTGCGGCAGGTGCTCGACGACGCCGACCGCAACCACGACTGGGCCCTCACCGCCCGGGTCGACCTGGCGGCGAGCGACGAGGCGGGCGAGGTCGTGCTGACGGTGGTCGGCGTCGGGCAGATCTGAGCAAACTGCTCTTTGGGTGAATATTTACCATTCGAGGTAGATTTCGTACACTTCTGTTACTTGAGTCAGGGTCAGCAACGCCGCCGGCCCTGCCCGGACGACAGGAGTGTTCTCATGCGCTTCCGCCCCGCCGCACTCACCGCCCTGTTCGCGCTCATCGTTCCCGCCGCTCTCGTCGCCACGGCGGCACCCGCCGCCGCGGCACCCCTGGCCACCGACGGACCCGGCGACGGCACACCGTGGGTCGTGACCCTCGGCGACTCGTACATCTCCGGGGAGGCCGGCCGCTGGGCCGGCAGCTCCAACGACGACTACCGGCGCGCCGACGCGCTCGGCTCGCACGCCTACCACGACAACACCGACGGCACCGGCGAGGTCATCGCCCGCTGCCACCGCGCGTCGTCCGCCGAGGCCTACATCGGCGGCGGAGTGAACGGCCTCAACCTCGCCTGCAGCGGGGCCACGACCGCCACCTCGACCGGCACGTACTTCAAGCCCGGGATCGACTTCTACTCCAGCGGCGGTAACAAGGGTCAGGCCCTCATGCTCCAGGAGGCCGCCGCCACCAGGAACGTCGGCATGGTCGTGGTCTCGATCGGCGGCAACGACTTCGAGTTCGCGAGCGTCGTCCAGGCCTGCGTGGTCAACTTCCTCACCTCGCCGTCCTGGTTGAAGAACTACTGCCACGACGACGACTCGGTCGAGGACAACTTCACCGCCGCCAACGTCGCCGCCGTGCGATCCCGGGTGGCCGGCGCGCTCCGCAACGTCGCCACCGCGATGAGCAACGCCGGGTACAGCACCTCCCAGTGGACGCTCGTGGTCCAGACCTACCCGTCGCCCGTACCGAACGGCTCCGGGATCCGGTACTCCGAGTCCGGGTACACGCGCCAGTCCACCGGCGGGTGCGGCCTCTGGAACCAGGACGCCGACTGGGCCAACTCGACGGTGCTGCCCACCATCAACGGTGCGCTGCTGGGCGCCGCGTCCGACGTCGGGCTGCCGAACGTCCGCACCCTCGACATGACGCACGCGTTCGACGGCAAGCGGTTGTGCGAGAGCGGCGTCGGTCTGTACGAGGAGGTGGGTCTCGCGAGCTGGCAGTCCGCCGGCGCCGTCGACCGGACCGAGTGGGTCAACCAGATCCGCACGGTCACCACGATCGGCGACTCGCCGTACTTCGTCCAGGAGTCGCTGCACCCCAACTACTGGGGCCAGCTCGCGATGCGCAACTGCCTGCGCCAGGTCTGGAACGGCGGGAACCCGCGCAGCGGGAGCTGCGCCGTCGGCAACCTCGGGGCCGCGCGACTCACACAGTCGGGCGAGCCGTCGATGCTCCTGGGGCCGCTCGACAAGGGCTGACGCGACACGTGCGGGCTGATTCGGCGTCGGCGTCAGGCGAGGCCTAGGAGACCGCGGGCCAGCGTCGCGAACCCACCCACGTAGGCGAGCGCCACGAGCACCTTGCGCGTGGCGCTCGCCGAGATCCGCCCGACGAGCAGCTCGCCCAGCCCGATGGACGCCACCAGCGCGACGAAGACCGCCACCCACTCCCAGACGGCCAGGTCCGGGAACGTGGCGTCGGCGACCAGGAGCTTCGCCGTCATCGCCGCCAGCGCGTTGGTCAGGAAGATCGGCTGGGCGGTGGCCGCGAACGCGCGTGGGTCCCAGCGGTCGAGCACGGAGTAGACGGCGATGGGCGGGCCGCCGATCCCCGCGGCGACGCTGCCGAACCCGGCCGCCGCGCCCGTGACCAGGAGCGGGAGGCGAGCCTCCGACCTGAAGGGCCGCTCCGCGCCACGCAGGCGCGAGGTCACGAGGGCGAGCGTCATGCAGATCACGACGATGCCGCCCACGCTGATCTCCAGCGCGGGCGCGCTGGCGTCCTTCAGGAGCAGCGCCGCCGGAACGCTGACCGTGATCGACGCGCTGACCAGCCAGCCGTAACGCCGCCAGTCGACCCGGCGGATCGTGCGCCCGAGCACCAGCAGCGCCATCATCGCGCCCACGAGGTTGACGAAGAGCACGCCCTCGATCGGGCCGATGAGGAGCACGATGAACGGGCCGGCGACGAGCCCGAAGCCCATCCCCGCCACGCGTTGCAACGAGCCCCCGACGAGGATGGCGACGATCAGGAGGGCTAACACGTTACCCACGCTAACTGATTGCTGTCCTACCGAGTTGCCCGGGAATCGACGGCACGGGGCGGCATGGGACGGCCGCAGGACGGCGCGGCGCGGCGGGGCATCGCTGCAGGAGGTGCTGCAGGAAGCCTCGCGGAAATTCTGTGCGCCGCCCCGGACCGGACGAGGCAGAATCGCGTCGTGGCCAAGAAGACAGCACGCGCGACCCACGGGACCCCCGCCGTCGTATCGCTCGAGAAGGCGGGCGTGGCGCACACGCTGCACCCGTATGAGCACGACCCGGCGAGCGACATCGGCTACGGCATGGAGGCGGCGGAGGCGATCGGCGTCGAACCGCCGCAGGTGTTCAAGACGCTGCTGGCCGACGTCGACGGGAAGCTCGTCGTCGGCATCGTGCCCGTGGACCGCAAGCTGGACCTCAAGGCCCTGGCCCGCGCCGCGGGCGGCAAGAAGGCGGCGATGGCCGAGCCCGCCGCGGCCGAGCGCGCCACCGGGTACGTGGTGGGCGGCATCTCGCCGCTCGGCCAGAAGACGCGGCACACGACGGTGCTGGACGAGTCCGCCGAGGCGTACGACGTCGTCTACGTCTCCGGAGGCCGACGCGGCCTGGACATCGGCCTGGCCCCGTCGGACCTCCTGACCCTGACGTCGGGCAAGACTGCCCCCATCGCCCGCGACTGACCCTTCGGACGCCGGGTGAGAACGGGTGTCTCGGTGGTCGAGCTTGTCGAGACCCGGGTCTCGACAAGCTCGACCGCCGAATAACCGTTCTCGACGGGCCAGCCGTAGGCCGTCAGGCCGCGGCGACCTGCTTGCGGTAGGTCGGGAGCAGGGCGTCGCTCGGCACGATCTGCTTGCCGAGGGGCATGAGCGAGACCGGGATGAGCTTGAGGTTCGCCCACGCCATCGGGATGCCGATGATCGAGATCACCAGCGGGATCGCGGTGACGATGTGACCGAGGGCGAGCCACCAGCCGGCGACGATCACCCAGATCACGTTGCCGATCAGGGAGAACACACCGGAGCGCGGGCTCTCGACGACCTCACGCCCGAACGGCCACAGGGCGTACCCCGCGATGCGGAAGGACGCGATGCCGAACGGGATGGTGACGATCAGCAGGCAGCAGATGATCCCCGCGAGCATGTACCCGAGCCAGAGCCCGAACCCCGCGAAGATGACCCAGATGATGTTCAGCAGCGTCTTCATAGGTCCATCCTTCCGTAGCGCAGCAGGTCGGCGGTACCCGGCAATCCCCTGACCCGACCCTGAGGTCCACCGAAATAGACTCGCCCCGTGCCAGATCAGTCTCAGCCCTCAGCGCCCCCGCTCGCATCCGGGTCGATCGCCGAGCGCCTCGCGCTCGTCCGCGGCCGCATCGCGACCGCCGCCGTCGCCGCGGGCCGCGACCCGGGCGAGGTGCGGCTCCTCGTCGCGACGAAGACGCAGACGCCGGACGCCGTGCTCGAGGCGCTGGCGGAGGGCGTCTCCCTGATCGGCGAGAACCGCGTGCAGGAGCTCGTCGCGAAGGCACCCGCCGTCGCCGGCCGGATCGCGGACGGCTCGCTCGAGGTGCACATGATCGGCCACCTGCAGCGCAACAAGATCAACCAGGTGCTCGCCACCGCGACGTGCCTGGAGACCCTCGACTCGCTCGACGTCGCCCAGGCGATCTCGGACCGCTGCGTGCGCGACGCCCGCACCGGCGACCGCGCCCTGGAGGTGATGGTGCAGGTCAACGTCACCGGCGAGGTGAGCAAGTCCGGCGTCGGGCCCGACGACGCCGCCGCGCTCGCCACCGCCGTCGCCGCCCTGCCGGGCCTGCGGCTGACCGGGTTCATGACGATCGGCGCGCGCCTGGACGACTCGGGCGAGGAGCCGGTCCGCGCCGGGTTCGCCCGGCTGCGCGCGATCCGCGACGAGGTCCGCGCGTCGGGCGCCCCGGGCACTGGCTCCGCGACCGAGCTCTCGATGGGCATGACGGGCGACCTGGAGCTCGCGATCGCCGAGGGCGCGACCATCGTGCGGGTGGGCACCGCGGTCTTCGGACCGCGCCCGGCGCCCGCGTGACCGCGTGACCGCCACCACTCTTTGACGCAGGTCACAGACGTGCGCGTGGCCCGACGGCTAAGGTCGTCGGGTTCCCCCACCCCCTGACTTGGAGCGATCGAGCCATGCCCACGGCCACCCTGCTGCGCCCCGCCACCGACATGGACGTCGATCGCCTCGTCACGCTGAACAACGCCTCGATCCCCGCCGTCCCGGACACCCCGGCCGACGACATGGCCGAGCTGCTCGGCGCCTCGTCGCTCGCCCTGGTCGCCGTCGACCCGGAGACCCCGGCCGACCCCCTCGGCTTCGTCGTCGCGCTGGAGGGTGGCGAGGACTGGTCCGGCGAGAACTACGCCTGGTTCGAGGAGCGCGGCCTCGACCACCTGTACGTGGACCGCATCGTGGTGGGCGAGGGTGCCCGGGGCCGCGGCATCGGCAAGCTCTTCTACGACGCCGTGTTCGACGCCGCCCGCACCGCAGGCCACGACGTCGTCACCTGCGAGGTCAACCTCGACCCGCCGAACCCCGGCTCGCTGCGCTTCCACGGCCGCCTCGGGTTCTCCGAGCGTGGGCAGCAGCTCACCAAGGGCGGCGACATCCTGGTCGCCAAGCTGGCCGCCGAGGTAACCCCCGCCTGACGCGAGGGGTCCGCGAAGTAGAGCGTGTGTCCGAGTCCCCCC